>NZ_LLZH01000282.1:0-79633 GCF_001509495.1 Actinoplanes awajinensis subsp. mycoplanecinus
TCCCTGTCCCCACCCGAATAGGACAGCGCGCCCGGTCCCATCCACCCCCGCCGCCAGGGCACCGAGCCCGGTCAGGTTGACCCCGCCGGCCACCCCGCTCGCCCCGGCCACCCGCCCAAGGGGCCACCACCACCAGCCGAGGCCCTCGATCTGGCCCTGACAGCCGCTATGGCACACACACAAGGGCCACCACCGACAGCCGAGCCCGCCAAGCTGGCTCTGACGGCCGGTATGACACACGCAGAAGGGCCACCACGACCAGCCGAGACGACCGAGCTGGCCCTGACGGCCGCTATGACACACGCAGAAGGGCCACCACGACCAGCCGAGACCGCCGAGCTGGCTCTGGCGGCCGCTATGACACACGCAGAAGGGCCACCGCGACCAGCCGACACCGCCGAGCTGGCTCTGGCGGCCGCTGTGGCGAGGTGGCGGTCCGGTGCTCTCGGAGCCTTGATCTCGGTCGAGAACGTGCCTACGAGCTGAGTCCCTACTGGCCGGGCCCGATGCAGCTATCACTTCGAGCCGTGCCATGGGCATGGGGCCCGGCGGGGCGATCACGGCACACGATCAGGCCCTCGACGATCAGCGGGAGCACCCGCCAGCACCCGAGGGACGGCCAGAGCACCCGCATGACGCCGCAGGCCAGAGCACTCGCATGACGCCGAAAGGGCGGTCAGAACACTCGCACAGCGCCGCAAGGAGGTAAGAGTGCGGATGGAGGGCGGCAGGAGTACTCGTTCAGCAGGGACGGGGCGGCGAGGGTCCGCAATCGGCCGAGGCCGAGGCGCCAGCCGCACGCAATCAGGTTGCGCGTGCGCTCACCGCCCACCCAGGGGCGCCGCCGGTCCGCAGTCCCACAACGCGCACCCGCACCGCCCCTACAGACCGAACACCCTTCACCGATCGAGCGACACCCCCAACGGGAGGTCGCCCGACCGGCCCATGTGGCCTGCTCCGCGAACA
Source organism: Actinoplanes awajinensis subsp. mycoplanecinus (assembly GCF_001509495.1). NCBI lineage: Bacteria > Bacillati > Actinomycetota > Actinomycetes > Micromonosporales > Micromonosporaceae > Actinoplanes > Actinoplanes awajinensis. The sequence goes on from NZ_LLZH01000282.1 coordinate 967, forward strand.
ACCGAGAGCCACTTGGCCCGCGCACCCGCCCCATTGGCCGACTCAGCGCATATTTGTGAGGTTCCGCGCCAGGGGACGATCGAGGCAGACCCAACGGCCCTGAGCACGCTGAGCGGCCCCAGCACCCCGGCGCACCAGCGCCCCTGGCCCTCCGGGCTGTCCACGGCCATGACGCCGCCCACGGCCCTGACCCGGTCGGTGAAGTGGCCGACAACCGATCGGTGACGTGGCCGACAACCGCAACGTCCCAGACCCGCAGGGACCTCACCCGACCCACCGCGACCGGCCCGCCGACCGCGCCCCGCCGTCACGCGGGTTTCCGGGGCTCGGCCCCGGAGCTAGCAACGCGAAGAGGGACCTTCGTTCGCGGTGTTTGCGAACAAAGGCCCCTCAGCCACTCGTAGCGGGGACAGGATTTGAACCTGCGACCTCTGGGTTATGAGCCCAGCGAGCTACCGAGCTGCTCCACCCCGCGTCGGCTTCTAAAGACTATAGCGCACTGGGGCCGGAGGCTGCAAAAGCAGCCCCCGGCTTCAGCGTTTTTGCTGGTCAGCCGCCCGCACTCGGGGTGGGGACAGCGGAGGTGGCCGTGCTCGGGGCGACCGACGGGCCGACGCTGGGCGTCGTTGCCGGGGTGCTCGCCGTGGTCTGCGCGGCCTTGAAGCGGTTCATCGCATCGTCGAGCGCCTTGAGCGCCTGGCCCTGGGCGACGAAGTCGCCGGCCTTCTGGGCGTTCTTGAGGTCGTCGATGGCCTTGTCCACGTCGGCGGCCGCCGCGGCCAGCTCACCGGTGAGCTGGCTGGGCGGTGTGGTGCCACCGGGTGGGGTGGTGGTCGGCGGCGTGGTGCCGGTCCCGGTGTTGCCGGTGGCCTTGCCGAGGTCGGCGAGCGCTTTCAGGCCCTTGGTGAGGTTGTCCTCGAGGACGACGTACTGGCCGCCGTCGCCGTAGGACATCAGCACCTTCTGCAGCAGTGGCGCCGCTCCGGCCGCCTGGGAGTTCTTCACGTAGACCGGTTCGACGTACAGGATCGCGTTCTCCAGCGGCAGCGAGATGAGGTTGCCGTAGAGGACGGTCTGCTGGCCGCCGCGGTTCAGCAGGGTGAGCTGCTGGGCGATGCCGGCGTTGCTGGTCATCAGTCGATGGACCTGCACCGGCCCGGGTACCGCGGTGTCGTCGGGCAGTTCGAGCACTTCCAGTGACGGGTTGCCCTTGGCGTCGTACGACCCGGAGATCAGGGCGGCCATGTTCTCCCGGTTGGCCGGCGTCACCCCGGAGGTGAGCTGGAACCGGGTCTCGTCCTGGTCGGGCAGCTTCACGTTCAGGTAGAACGGTGGCTGCTTGTCCCCGGTCTGCGGCGCGTCCGGCGCGTTCGGGACCTGCCAGAAGTCGTCGCCGGAGAAGAACGTGCGGTTGTCGGTGACGTGGAACTTGGTGAGCAGGTTGCGCTGCACCTTGAACATGTCGGCCGGGTAGCGGAAGTGCTCGGCCAGCTCGGCCGGGATCTCCGCCTTGGGCACCACCAGGTTGCCGCCGAAGGCCTTGTTCCACGCCTTCAGCACCGGGTCCTGGTCGTCGAACTGGTAGAGCGTGACCGTCCCGTCGTACGCGTCGACGGTCGCCTTCACCGAGTTGCGGATGTAGTTGACGTCGTCACGGGCCAGCGCGAACGAGCCGGTGCCGGTCAGTTCGTCCCGGGTCTCGTTGGCCAGGTTGATCTTCTGGGCGTACGGGTAGGTCTTCGCGGTGGTGTACCCGTCGAGGATCCACACGATCTTCCCGCCGACCACGGCCGGGTACGGGTCGCCGTCGATGGTGAGGAACGGCGCGACCTTCTCCACGCGCTCACGCGGCGTCCGGATGTACATCAGCCGGGACTTGTCGTTGAGCGCGTCGGAGAGCAGGAAGTTGCTCTCGGTGTTCTTGATCGCGAACACCATCCGGCGGAAGAACGAGCCGACCGGCACGCCGCCCTTGCCATCGTAGGTGTACAGGTCGTTGTCGTTGCTGTCGGCGTCCTTCGGCCGGTCGAACTCGACCTTGTTCGCCGGGTTGGACTGACCGACGATGGCGTACTCGGTGGACTGCTCGCCGAAGTAGATCCGCGGCTGGTCGGTCTTGATCTGGTCGGTCGCCGCCGAGCAGCTGCCCTTGTTGGCGGTCGCCAGGAAGCCGGAGACGAAATACGGCAGACCGCCGGCGCACACCTGGTTGGCGGGCGCGGCGACCATGCCGTACCCGTGGGTGTAGACCGTGTGCCGGTTGATCCAGTTGCGCTGCTGCGGGGAGAGCTTGGCGTCGTTGATCTCCCGGGCGCCGACCACGTAGTCCTGCACCTTGCCGTCGATCTCGTAGCGGTCGACGTCCAGCTTCTCGCCGAAGTCGTAGAAGCCACGGGACTGCTGCGACTGGGTGAACGCCTGCGAGACCAGCTGCGGGTCGATCAGCCGGACGTTCTGCGCGCTGGTGTCGGCGCCCAGAGTTGTCGGCGGATCCTCGTCGCGGGCCTGGTACTGCTCGACCGACGTGTCGGTGAGCCCGAACGCGTCCCGGGTGGCCGCGATCGAATACCCGATGTACTTCTGTTCCTTGTCGTACAGGCTCGGCTTGACCTGGAAATTCTGCACCGCGAGCGGGTAGATGCCGCCGATCGCCACGGCCGAGATGGCCAGCAGCGCCAGCGAGACGCCGGGCCAGACCAGGTTCCGCATCACCGCGTTGGAGAACACGATGATCGCGATCGCGACCACGATCGAGATGTACGCCAGGATCTCCTTGGCCGGCAGCAACGCGTTCACGTCGGTGTAGCCGGCGCCGTACAGGCCCGGGGAGACGTGCTGCTCGAGCAGCAGGGCGCGCCGGTCCAGCACGTACGCCACCGCCTTGAGCAGCACGAAGACCGCGACCAGGGTGGTCAGGTGCGCGCGTGCGGCAGTGGTCATCCGGTCGCCGACGCCCTGCAGGCGGACGCCGCCGAAGATGTAGTGCACGGCCAGTGCGCCGAGCACGGACAGCACCACCGCGGTGAAGCCGACGCCGAGCAGGTAGCGCAGCAGCGGGTACTCGAAGATGTAGAACCCGATGTCCACGTTGAACAGCGGGTCGGTCTTGCCGAACGGCTGGGAGTTGCGGAACAGCATCCAGTTGCTCCACTGGCCCTGCGCGGAGAGTCCCGCAAAGAAGCCGATGATCACGCTGAGCACGCTGATCCAGATGCCCAGCCGGGGCGCCAGGATCATCCGGTAGCGTTCGAGCGTGGCCTGTTCCGCCGAGTGCGGCCGCAGCAGCGGGCGCAGCCGGTATGCCAGATAGAGGTTGCCGCCCACGATCAGGGCCATCACCGCACCGATCACCAGGAACAGCAGTCCCTTGGTGAGCAGGACTCCGGAGAAGACGTTCGTCTTCCCGACCTCGGAGAACCAGAGGTAATCGGTGTACGCGTCGATGCCCCAGCCGAGCAGCGTGAATAGTATGAAGACCCCGACCAGGACGCCGACGGTGACGCGACCGCGCCGGCTCATCCTCGGTAGCGGACTGTTACGCATTACCAACGTTGGCTCCACACTTCGTCGGGCCGGTGTTTCACCTTACGATGTCCTATCCAGCTTCGATACGCGGTAGAACGGATCCGTTACGGCCGGTATCACGATGCCGAACAGGGCGTCGGACTGCCACCGGCAGTGAACGTCTTGAGGGCGGTGAGCGCGTCGTCCACCGTGGCCACCTTCGCCATCGGCAGGCCGGCCACCGCGTTGCGCAGGGCCTCAGCGCAGTTGTCCTTCGGGACCAGGAAGAGTTTCGCCCCGGCCTCCTTCGCGCCGACGAGCTTCTGCGGGATGCCACCGATCGGGCCCACATTGCCGTCGTCGTCGATGGTGCCGGTGCCGGCGATCACCTTGCCGCCGGTGAGGTCCTCGTCGCGGAGCTTGTCGATGATCCCGAGGCTGAACATCAGCCCGGCGCTCGGTCCACCGATCTTGTCGAGGTCGATCTTGATGGTGAACGGGTGCGGTTGCTTGGTGTCGATCTCGATGCCCAGCCGCGGGGTGCTGCTGCCCTCGCCGGCCTTCGTGGTGACCTTCGCGGTCGTCTTCTTGCCGGCCCGGGTGTAGCCGACGCTCAGCGCGGTGCCCACCGGCTTGGCCCGGACCAGCTGGGTGAGCTGGGTCGGGCCGGTGACCGCGGTGCCGTTCACCGAGGTGATCACGTCGTTCTCCTCGAGCACGCCCACGGCCGCGCCACCGGCGGTGACCTTCCGCACGTACGTCTGCACGGGATAGCCCAGCTCGCGCAGCGCGACCGTCTCGGCGCTGGTCTGCGACTGTTTCCACTCCTGCGCGTTCTGCTCCTGGACCTGCGCCTCGCTGCGGTCCGGCGGGTAGATCAGCTCGCGGGGCACGACCGCGTCGTCACCGCTGAGCCAGCCCTGGATCGCCTGGACCAGCTCGACCTTCGACTGCACGTTGACCGTGGTGAGCCGGAGCTGGCCGGCCGACTCGGAGGTCTTCGCCCCGGTCACCTTGATCACCTCGGTGCCCTGGGCGGAGCCCAGCGTGTTCACCGTCGGGCCGGGCTTGAGTGCCACGTACGGCAGGGGCGCGATCATGACACCGGCGGCCAGCAGGGCGGTTACCAGGGCGCCCAGGATGACGGTGACACCGCGACGTCTCATGCGCGTGAGACTACCCACCCTGTCTGAGTTCTCTCTGAGCTGACACCTCCATCAGTCCGCCACGAGCGTTTCGCGCGTACCGTTGGGGACGTGCCTGATATCCCGTTCGGCTTCTCCCTGCCGGGCGCGCAGCCGCCCGACCCCTCCGACCCGCAGCAGATGCAGCAGTTCATGGCTCAGCTGCAGCAGATGTTCGCTGCCCCCGGCAGCGGCCCGGTCAACTGGGACCTGGCCCGCCAGGTCGCCGCCAGCCAGCTCTCGGCGAGTGGCGATCCGGCGGTGAACATGCATGAGCGCCACCAGGTCGAGGAGGCGCTCCGGCTGGCTGACCTGTGGCTCGACCCGGTCTGCGCGCTCCCCAGTGGCATCCACAAGGCGGTCGCCTGGAACCGCAACGAGTGGATCTACAACACTCTGGACGTCTGGAAGAAACTGTGCGAGCCGATCGCCGGCCGCATGGTGGGCGCCATGGGCGACCTGGTCCCCGAGGAGGCCCGAGCCCAGCTCGGCCCGATGCAGTCGATGGTCGCCACGCTCGGCGGCGCGCTCTTCGGCGGGCAGCTCGGTCAGGCCTTCGGCCAGCTCGCCGCCGAGGTGCTCTCGGCCGGCGACATCGGCCTCCCACTCGGCCCGGCCGGCACTGCCGCACTGGTTCCGGCCAACATCAAGGCGTACGGCGAGGGCCTCGAACTCCCCGAGGACCAGGTCCGGCTGTACGTGGCCCTGCGCGAGGCGGCTCACCAGCGGCTCTTCGGGCACGTCCCGTGGTTGCGGGCGCACGTGCTGAACGCCGTCGAGGCGTATGCGAACGGCATCACGGTGAACCGGGAGGCGATCGAGGAGGCGATGAGCCGCGTCGACCCGACCGACCCGGAGTCGATGCAGGCGATGGCGCTCGAGGGCATCTTCACGCCCGAGGACACCCCGCAGCAGAAGGCCGGCCTGGCCCGTCTGGAGACGGCGCTGGCCCTGGTCGAGGGCTGGGTCGGGCACGTGGTCGACGACGCGGCCGGTGACCGGCTGCCGTCGGTGGCCGCGCTGGGCGAGGCGTTCCGCCGTCGCCGGGCCGCCGGTGGTCCGGCCGAGCAGACGTTCGCCGCCCTGGTCGGGCTGGAGCTGCGGCCACGCCGGCTGCGCGAGGCCGGCGCCCTGTGGACGGCGGTCACCGAGCAGCGTGGCTTCCAGGGCCGGGACGGCCTCTGGGACCACCCCGACCTGCTGCCCACCGACGAGGACTTCGCCAACCCGGAGGTCTTCGCCCGCGGTCAGTCGGACTGGGACATCAGCGAGCTCGAGGGCCTGGAGAGCAACCCCGAGCCCGGCGCGGACGAGCCCGGCCCGGAGGACACCGACAAGAAGTGACGTGACGACCTCGGCCCTGCCACCGACCCCGGTGGCGGGGCCGAGCCGTGCCCGGGACCGAGCACGTGACGGGACCGAGCACGTGACGGGCCGAACAATGAAAAGGGGCTAGCCGCTAAAAAGGGGCTAGCCGCCCAGCAGGGCGCGGGTGTTGTCCCAGCCCTCCAGGGCGACGTCAAGTGTCGCCAGGTCGCCCGGGCCGCGCATCCGGCGCCACATCGGGGTCGAGGTGACCTCCCCGGGCGCCGGGGCGGTCCGGCGCAGCAGCTGCGCCGAGCCGGTGTCCAGGTCGTGGTCGGCGAGCCAGTCCGGCGCGGGCAGGCTGGTGGCCATGCCCAGCAGTCCGCCGCCGGGGCCACCCGGTGCGACCGCGACGGCTTTGTTCTCCAGCGGGCTCAGCAGCTTGCCCAGGATCATGCCGGGCACGTCCGGCGCGTCCGCGGCGATCACGGCGGCCTGCTCGAACCCGTCCGCGGCGGCGGCACGCAGTACCGGCAGCACGGTGAGCTGCGGAATCTCGTAGATCCGCATGCCCGGCCAGGCGATCTCTTCGGCCAGCTCCCGGTCGGCCGGGGTGGCGGCGATCGCGGCCTCGGCCTGTGCCAGGCGGGCGAGCAGGTCGGCCAGGTCCTCGGCCAGCGCGGCACGCCACGCGGGCAGGGCGACTCCTGGCGGGCTCCACGGCACCGGGACCAGCATCATCACCACTACACGCCGCGTCACAGCGTCACAGTACGCACCTCGGTGCGACCGGCCGCGCTCACGGCGTACCGGAAAAGGCAGTGGGGGTTATTCGGCCAGCACCATCGCCGATCCGGCAGCGGAGACGCCCTCGAGATAGCCGCGGGCGCGCTCGGCCTTGGGGAAGCGGTTGACCAGCTCCCAGAAACGCGCGTTGTGGCTGGGCACGATCAGGTGGGCCAGCTCGTGCAGGAGAACGTAGTCGACCACCCAGTCGGGCATCTCCTGGATCCGGTGCGAGATCCGGATGGAGGCGTCGTCCGGGGTGCAGGAGCCCCAGCGGCCGTTCTGGTTCGTCACCCAGCGCACGCTGGCCGGCGCGACCAGGTCGACGTAATCCGCGTAGTACCGCGCGGTGAGCCGGCGGGCGCGGGCGAGCAGCTCGGCGTCGGTGTGCCGAAGGCGCTCCTCGCGGGTGGCCAGGCGGGCGAGCATGCGCTCGACCCACTCGGTCTCCTCGGCGCGCGAGAACCGGTCCGGGATGAGCACGACCACGCGCTCCCCGTCGCGATACGCGGACACCGTCCTGCGCCGACGCTGACTGCGCCGCACTTCCACGACAGGTTTGCGCACGCGGGCCATTACCGGCTCGCGCGGCCCAGATTCGGGTTCACGTTGAGACGCTAAACCGCGAGACCCTGGTCACCGCAAGAGTACGCCGAAGCTCTGTCACGAGATATGCACGTTACGTCCGCAAATACCCGAAAAAATTTTCCCCAGCCGCAACATCTGAGACAGCCGTCAACCTAGACCATCGTCGACTCAGGTGCCTACTCGGCCTACACGTCCCGTTAGGGCCGTTATGAAGCTAATCGTCGGCGTGTCCCGGCAAACGTGTACGAAAAGGGCACTTCCTCCCGGCACACTCACGTCGTCGGTGACACCGCCGACGCTGCGCTGACATGGAACCGGCCTGACCTGGGTAAGTCCACGCCCCGGACGGGATGGCCACACCCACGTGGCCACACAGACGCCGTCCCGCGGATCTCGCGGGTGGCGGCTGACCGGGCCGGCGCCGCAGACAGGTTCGCGCCCGTCGCCGCGAAACAGGCACGGGGACCAGCGGCCGACGACACGAACGAGGAGGAACCGTGGCCGAGACCACGTACAACGGCTACTGCGTGAAGTGCAAGGAGAAGCGTGACTTCCAGGGCGAAGTGGCGGTCTCCAAGACCGGCATGAACATGGCCAAGGGCAAGTGCCCGGTCTGTGGGACCACGATGAACCGGATTCTGGGCAAGGCGAAGGCTTCTTGAGGTGCGCTTCCGGGGAGGCCGGCCGACTGGTCGTCCTCCCCGGCGGGCCGTAACCGTATCCGGCCCACCACGTTGAGTTATCCGGGACTTCCTGCGCCCAGCTGTGGATAACTCGACTCCGCTTGTGGATAACCCAGCGGAGTGCGTCGCCGGGCTGTGGATAACCAACTCACTCCGCAGCCCTGCAGTGACAACCTGTCACTCATGACCCCCGCACCCCGCCCCGCGCTGGCCCGGCCCACCCTGATCCCGGGGCTCGCCCGGGTCTGGCGCGGGCCGGTCGAGTTGCAGCTGGGCTTGGACCCAGCCCACGCCGTACGGGTGGAGTTGCCCGACCCGCGCCTGGCCCGGGTCCTCGACCTGCTCGACGGCAACCGGGCGGAACGCCAGATCCTGCAGCACGCGGCCGAGCTCGGCGTCTCCCCCGACCAGGCCTGTGAACTGCTCGACGCGCTGCACCGAGCCGGCCTGGTGCTCCCCGCCACGGCCCTGCTGCCGGCCACCCTGCCCAGCGCCGACCGACGCCGCCTGACCGGTGAGGCCGCCGCCCTGGCGCTTGGCGCCCTTTCTCCCGGCGCCCGAGGTGCGCGACTCGGCGCCGGAACTGAGCCACCCGCTGCCGCGCACCCCTCGCCGGCCCGCACCCTGCGCCGCCGGCGCGCGGCCCGGGTGGTCCTGACCGGCCGGGGACGGCTCGGCGCCACCATCGCGGTCGCCCTGGCCGAGGCCGGGGTCGGTCACGTGCGCCCGGACCTCTCCGGCATGGTCGGGCCGGGTGACCTGGCCGGGAGTGCCCTGCGCACCGGGGATCTGGGCAGCCCGCTGCACAGCGCGGTGGCTGCCGCGATCGTCCGGGCCGCGCCCGGCACCCAGGTCGGCGAGATCCGGCGCGGCACCGCGGTGGACCTGGTCGTCCAGCTCGCCCACGAGCAGCCCGCCGCCCTGATCGCCGCCGGACATGCGAACCGTCGTCAGCCGCACCTCGCGGTGCGGATCCGGGACGGCGCGGCGATCGTCGGACCGTTCGTGCCGGCCACCGGCGGACCCTGCATGAACTGCCTGGAGCTGCACAGACGCGAGCGGGATCCGGATTGGCCGGGTTCACCCGCACCACCCGGCCCGGACGCGGCCGAGCCCTGCACGGTGGCCACCGTGCTGAGCGCTACCGGTCAGGCAACCGCCGAGGTGCTGGAGTTCCTGGACGGCGGCACCCCGGCGACGCTGGGCGCGGCCATCGAGATCACCGCGCCGGGCCGGACCCGCCGCCGCGCCTGGCCGCCGCATCCGGGTTGCTCCTGTCACCGCCGGAGGTACCGATTTCCGCGTCCCTGATCGAACCTTTGTCGCATAAGCTGGCAAACCGATGGACGACGGGCAGAGGAAGGGCCGCGCGTCGGTCACAATGATCGGGTGACCGACATACCGAGGCGAGCGGCCTCCCGGACCGCCAAGCTGGCCGCACTGCCCCTCGGCTTCGCCGGCCGTGCTGCACTGGGGTTGGGCAAACGGGCCGTCGGGATAGCTGCCGACGTCATTTCCGCGGACATCCAGCAGCGCACCGCCGAGCAGCTGTTCAGCGTGCTGGGCCAGCTCAAGGGCGGTGCGATGAAGTTCGGCCAGGCACTGTCGGTCTTCGAGGCCGCGATGCCCGAGGAGATGGCCGGGCCGTATCGGCAGGCACTGACCAAGCTGCAGGAAGCCGCCCCGCCGATGCCGGTGACCAGCGTGCACAAGGCGCTCGCCGAGCAGCTCGGGCCGGACTGGCGGGACCGGTTCGCCGAGTTCGACGACAGCCCGGCCGCCGCCGCCAGCATCGGCCAGGTGCACCGGGCGGTCTGGAAACTGCCGCCGGCCCGGAAGAACGCGAAACCGAAACTGCTCACGGTCGCCGTGAAGGTGCAGTACCCGGGGGCCGGCGAGGCCCTGGTCTCGGACCTCAAGCAGCTCTCCCGGCTGGCCGGCATGTTCAAGATCATCCAGCCCGGGATGGACATCAAACCGCTCCTGGCCGAGCTGCACGAACGCGTGGTCGAGGAACTCGACTACGAGATGGAGGCGGAGACCCAGCGCGCGTTCGCCACCGCGTACCACGACGATCCGGAGATCTTCGTGCCCCGGGTGGTGGCCGCCTCGCCCCGGGTGCTGGTCACCGAGTGGGTCGACGGCAGGCCGCTGTCCAGCGTGATCGCCGACGGCACCAAGACCGAGCGGGACGAGGCCGGTCGGCTGATGGCGATCCTGCACTTCTCCGCGCCCGGCCGGGCCGGGCTGCTGCACGCCGACCCGCACCCGGGCAACTTCCGGATCCTCCCGGACGGCCGCCTCGGTGTGATCGACTTCGGTGCGGTGGCCCGCCTCCCCGACGGCCACCCGGAACCGGTCGGCCGCCTGGTCCGGCTGGCCCTGGCCGCGGACGCGGACGGGGTCGCGGACGGCCTGCGCGACGAGGGCTTCATCAAACGGAACGAGTCGATCGACGCGGAGGCGGTGCTCGCGTTCCTGCGCCCGATGATCGAGCCGGTCGCGGTGCCGCGGTTCCAGTTCACCCGCAGCTGGCTGCGCGGGGAGGCGACCCGGATCGCCAATCCGCGGTCACCGGCGTACCAGCTCGGGCGCAAGCTCAACCTGCCGCCGTCGTACCTGCTGATCCATCGGGTGACGCTGGGGTCGATCGGGGTGCTCTGCCAGCTGGAGGCCGAGGCGCCCTATCGCGAGATCCTCGAGGAATGGCTGCCGGGGTTCGCGCCGGCCGCATGACCATCCGTACGGAAAAGCCCGTCCGCATCGGCGGACGGGCTTTTCACCATTTCCCGGGTAGCGGGTCTAATACGCGGAATCAGTAGCCGCCGACGCCGAGTTCACGGGCGGCCTGCTTACGGCCTTCCATGGCGATACGACGGGCGGAGCGGTAAGCCTCAGGTGCACGGTCACTCTGAGGCTGACGCATTCGGGCCCTCGACAGGGCCGCTTGGATAAGTCTCACTTTGGTGACTCCATTCGAACGCACCGGGACGGTGCTGGGCTTTCGGGTATCGATCGCGGGGAGGGTCAGGTCGGTCATCTCAAGCCGCCAGACGGACGGAGTTGCGGGTGTCGAGACCGTTCGCGGCGAGCCGCTCCTCGACCTCGACGGCCAGCTCGGCATCCCGAGCGACGTCGACCTTCCGGGGCCGGCCACGCGGCCGCTTGCGCGGCACGACAGCGCCACGCTCGAAGATCTCGCCGCCCCAGACACCCCAGGGCTCGTTCCGCTCCACCGCGCCGGCGAGGCACTCGACGCGCAGCGGGCAGTCCCCGCAGAGCGACTTGGCCAGCTCCAGCTGGGCCGGGGAGTCGGAGAACCACAGGTCCGGGTCGAACTTCCGGCAGGGCAGGTTTGCCTCGATCTCGACGGTGATGTCGATCGGGGCCAGCGCCAGACTCATAAAGCCCGGTCACCTCTCTCTTCTTATCGATCTTCTGGATCGTGTTCCGGGAAAGTGCACCGGCTGGTGAGCCGGCAAAAAAATTAAGGCCGCGGATCCCGGTTAGGGGTTCCGCGGCCTCGAGGTGAGCCGGAGGTCTGGGTTATCAGACCGGCCTTCCTCGAGGCGGGGTGCCGCTGCCACCATCCGTGTAGCGCTTGCTGGAGATGGAATCGACGCCCGCGAACCCAGTGGTGCCATTGACGCTGGCTTTGCCATTGCTGCCCTTGATGTCACCGACGAGCACCCGCTCGACGGCCCACTGGCCCAGCGCGGCTTGCGGCCGGCTGAAGACCTGGTGCGCCTGCGGAGCCAGGACCCGCTCAGCGGCCAACGGTGCCGACGGAACGGCACCGGCGGGCAGCAGAACGGACAGAGCACAAGCAGGAGACGGCAGCAGCGACGAACGCATCAGCACGGTGTGAATCCTCATCACGGCCACCTCCTCTCCATCAACTTGCACTCGTAGCTCGATCTTGCCCGGGAAGGTTCCCCGGCAAGTTGTGTTCTGAGGCTATGCCTGCCCTACAGGAGAGGGCAAACGAATTAACGCACTAGTTTTCAAAGTTTTTTCGGCCATCATCTTCGGCGCTCGCGCCACCCACCAGAGCGAAGACCGACTCGCCGTACTGGCCCAGCTTGCGGGCCCCGATTCCGGCGATCGCCAGCAACTGGGCCGGATCGGACGGGCGGCGTTCCGCGATGGCCACCAGGGTGGCGTCGGTGAACACGACGTACGCAGGGACTTTCTGCTCCGCCGCGGTGCTCGCCCGCCATCGGGTCAGCCGCTCGAAAAGGTCCTCGTCCATGTCGGACGGGCAGCTCGCGCAGCGGCCCAGTTTCCGGTCGGCGCCGGCCAGCAGCGTGGTGCCGCAGACCCGGCAGGACGACACCTTGGGCACCCGGCGGTCGGTTTTCCGACTCCGGTCACCGGACGGCCCGGAGGACGCCGCACCGGCCCGCTCACCGCCGCCGAACTGGCCCAGCTGCGGCAGGAACCGGCAGGGCCGGCGGGTCCGGCCGCCCGGCGCCCGGGACTGGCCGAGCGAGAGCCACAGCACCTGCCGGGCCCGGGTCACCCCGACGTAGAGCAGGCGGCGCTCCTCCTCCAGCTGCTCGGCGGTCTTCGCGTACGTGGTGGGCAGCGTCCCGTCAGCGAGCCCGACCAGGAACACCGCATCCCACTCCAGCCCCTTGGCGGCGTGCAGCGAGGCCAGCGTGACCCCGGCCATGGTCGGCGCGTGCTGCTGCTCGGCCCGGCGGGCGAGCTCGTCGTTGAAGGCGGTGAGGGTGATCTCCCGCTGCACCCGGGCGCCCTCGCCGATCGGCAGGATCGCCGGCTCGGCGGCGTACTCCTCGGCGAGCGCGGCCAGCGCAGCGAGCGCCTCCCACTGCTCGCGGGCCGCTCCGCCGGGCGGCGGCTTCGCGCGGTTCCACCCGGTCCGGGACAGTCCCTCGACGACCGCGTCGACGAGCGGGGTCTCGCCGGGGATCGAGCGCACCGCGGCGCGCAGGGCGACCATCGCCTGCCGGACCTCGGAACGCTCGAAGAACCGCTCGCCGCCACGGACCACGTAGGGCACCTCGGCCTCGGCGAGCGCCTCCTCGTACGCCTCGGACTGCGCGTTCGTACGGAAAAGGATCGCGATCTCGCTGGCCGGCGTGCCGGCCGTGATCAGTTCCCGGCAGCGCCGGGCCACCGCGGCGGCCTCCCCCGGCTCGTCCGGGAAGATCTTGAGGGCCGGTTCCGGGCCGGGCGGCCGCTGGCCCACCAGTTCCAGGCGCAGTTTCGCCTCGGTGCCGCGGGCCTGCCGGATCACCGCGTTGGCCAGCCCGACCACCTGCGGGGTGGACCGGTAGTCGCGGACCAGGCGGACCACCACGGCGTCGCGCCACTTGCGCGGGAAGTCGATCAGGTGGGCCGCGCTGGCGCCGGTGAACGAGTAGATCGTCTGGCTGGCGTCGCCCACCACGGTGAGGTCGTCCCGGCCACCCAGCCACGCCTCGAGCAGGCGCTGCTGCAGCGGGTTGACGTCCTGGTACTCGTCGACCACGAAGTGCCGGTACTGCGCCCGGATCTGCTCGGCGACGTCCGGGTGCTCCTCGATGCCCCAGACCGCGGCGCGCAGCAGGTCCTCGAAGTCGATCACGCCCTGGCGGCGTTTGAGCGACTCGTACGCGGCGAACACCTCGGCCACCCGGGCCGGCTCGAACGGCGGCTCCCGCAGCGCCTTGGCGGCGGCCACGGCGTACTCGGACGGCTCGACCAGCGAGGACTTGGCCCACTCGATCTCGCTGGCCAGGTCGCGGGAGATCGCCCGATCGGCGCGCACCCCGGCGCGGGCGGCGGCCAGGCCGACCACCCGGATCTTGCTCTCGATCAGCTCGGGCATGCCCCGGCCCTCGAGCAGGCGCGACGCGAAGTAGCGCACCTGGCGCAGCGCGGCCGCGTGGAACGTCCGGGCCTGCACCCCGCCGGCGCCGAGCGCGGTGAGCCGCGAGCGCATCTCGGCGGCGGCCCGCGCGGTGAAGGTGACCGCGAGCACATGCCGCGGGTTGATCTCGCCGGACAGCGTCCGATGCGCGATCCGATGGGTGATCGCCCTGGTCTTGCCGGTACCCGCACCGGCGAGGATGCAGACCGGACCGGCCGGAGCCGTCACCGCCGTCCGCTGGTCCGGGTCGAGCCCGGCCAGCACCGCTTCAGTCCGCACGGTAGGGAATCATGACACCCCCGCGGGGTGTTGTGCTGTAAGGCGTAGTGCCGTGTGACCCGTATCCGAAGGAGCCCTGTCCGATGCTGACCATGTACTCGACGTCCTGGTGTGGGTACTGCCACCGCCTCAAGTCGCAGCTCGACCGGGAAGGCATCGCCTACGAGGTGGTCGACATCGAGCAGGACGAGACCTCGGCGGCCTTCGTACGGAAGGTCAACGGCGGCAACCAGACCGTGCCGACCCTGAAGTTCGACGACGGCTCGGCGCTGACCAACCCGTCGATCGTCCAGGTGAAGAAGCACCTCGAGTCGATCGCGGCCTGAGCACATGAAAAGGGGCCGTCCTGTGGGACGGCCCCTTTTTCGTGTCCGTGAACCTTACGGGATCAGGGCCGGGATGCTCGAGTCGAGCAGGCCCCGCTCTTTGAGCGCGCCGTAGAGCGGCGTGGACTCCGGGTAGTGACCCCACTGGTGGTCGCCGTCGCCCTTGCCGAAGCCGCCGAGCAGCTGCTTCTCCACCTCGGTCTTGCTGTCCCACTCCGGCTGGGCCGGCAGGTCGGCGACCTCGTCGCGGATCGCGATCCAGCGCGGGGTGTAACCGAAGAACGCCCCGACACGGGTGATGTCGGAGTAGTTGTCCGACCGGGCGTGCCAGATGCGGCGGTCGAAGACGACCAGGTCACCCGCGTTCGCGGTGATCTGGACGGCGCCCTCGGGGGCCGGCCACGGAACGCCACGGCTCGGCGGGCCGGGCAGCCAGTTGGTCTTGTGGCTGCCGGGCAGGACGGTGAAGTTGCCCCGGCCGGTCTCGCTGACATCGGAGAACCAGTAGGCGAGCTTCACCGACAGCATCGGACGCGGGTCGGTCTCGATCTCCCGGTTCTGCCGTCCGCCGTCCTGGTGCCAGTGCCACCATTCCTTCTGCTTGTCGTGCAGCTGCGGGTGCACATCGATGTGTGAGTGGTACACGTGGATGTTCCACCCGAGCAACGACCAGATGTACTTGAAAGCCTTGGGGTGATCGAGCAGGAAAGCCAGCTCGGGAACGTAGGCGATCGGGGAGAGCTGGTGCAGAGCGCCGGTCGCGCTCAGCTTGCCCTCGGCCTTCGCCTTCTCGTAATACCCCAGGATCGCGGCCCGCCCGACCTCGATCTCGCTCTCACTGAGCACCGACGGCACGACGATGTAACCATCGCGGTCGAACGCCTCCCGCTCCTCCGCGGACATCGGCGTCCACGCCGGCGCTTCCACCTGGGTCATCGGATCCCCTCTCGTCTTTTGTAAGCATGACGCACCGGGACCGTACTCAGGTTGCCTGTCGAAACGAGAAACTTTCTGATCACATACCCCCCGGTCGTGATCGTGATCACGAGGCGTGCAACCACTTCTCGATCAGGTAGAACGCGATCGACGATCGCATCGGCAAACTCATCGGTACACCGGTCTCCGGGTGAACGTAGTCACCGGCGATCATCTTGGCGATGTCGTCCCGGGAGAACCAGTGCGCCTCGTCGATCTCCTCCGGGTCGAGGCGCAGCGGTTGCTCCGGGTCCGCGGTGGCCAGGAAACCCAACATCAAGGAGCCGGGGTACGGCCATGACTGGCTGCCCTCGTACCGCATCGCGGTCAGCCCCACGCCGACCTCTTCGCGGACCTCCCGCAGCACGGCGGCCTCGGCGGACTCGCCCGGCTCGACGTACCCGGCCAGGCAGGAGAACCGGGTCAGCCCGTTCTCACCGCGTCCCCAGGCCGAGTTGTGGCCGAGCAGGCAGCGACCGGCCGGACCGGCCACGTCGTCGTGCACCACCACGATCATCGCCGGGTCGGTCCGCGGCCACATCAGCTGGCCCTCGTCGTCGGTCCGGGCCCAGCCCGCCTCCACCGCGACCGTCGGCTTGCCCGACCGCGGGGAGAACTTGTGGCTGGCGTGCCAGTTGGCCAGCGCGGCGGCCGCCGTGAGCAGGCCGGTGTCCCGGGCGTCGAGCAGGTGCCCGACCTCGCGCAACGTCACCGCCCGGGTGCCCTCGGCCGGTGGCGGCGTGGTGTCCATGGTCCAGAGCGGGGTGCCGTCGGTGTCCTCGCCGAGGAACCAGCGCTCCGCCTCGGGCGCGTCCGCCGACCCGACCAGGACCAGCGCGGCCCCGCCGTCGGAACGGTCGGTGACCAGCGCCCGGCCGCCCTTGGCCAGGTCGATCACCAGGACCTGACCGCGGGTCCAGGCGTCGGCCAGCCAGGCGTCGTCCTTGCGGCGGTGGGCGGCGCGGTCCAGCGTGGTCCGCGCCAGCGGTGGGGTGCCCGGCTGCTCGGCACCGAGATCGGGTTGCTCCGGTTGGTCCGGGTGGTCGGCGCCGGTCACGGTACGTCGCGCTCCACCGCGGTCAGGGCGGCCAGCTGCGGCTCGATCTTCTCGGCGTCGCCGAGCACCACGGTCACCGCGAGCGCCGGGGCCAGGTGGCGCGCCGCGACCGCGGCGACCTGCTCCCGGGTGGCGGCGGCGAGCGCGGCCGAGTGGTCCCGCAGGTGGTCGAGGCGCAGGCCGAAACCGGCGTACACGCTGGCCAGGGCGGCCAGGCCGGACTGGGTGGACATGCCGAGCCGCAGGGTGCCGAGCGCGTAGCGCCGGGCCTGCTCCAGCTCCTCCTCGCCGGGCGGGAGGCTGGCGATGCGGCCCAGCTCGTACGTGGTCTCCAGCAGGGACGGGCCGGTCACCTCGGTGGCCACGTCGGCCGCGGCGATCAGCGCCGAGCCGGACGCGAAGTGCTCGACCACCGAGTGCGAGCCGTACGTGTAGCCCTTGTCCTCGCGGATGTTCTCCACCCAGCGGGACGAGAAATAGCCGCCGAAGACCATGTTGGCCAGCGACAGCGCGGCGTAGTCGGGGTCGGTGCGGGTCAGCGCGGGCAGCGCGATCCGCAGCGACGACTGCACCGAGCCGGGCCGGTCGACGAGCAGCAGCGGGCCCGGCCGCAGCGCCGGGGTGGGCGGGATCTCGCCCTCCGGGGCCGTGCCGGTCCAGCCGCCGAGCGCCTTCTCGGCCAGGTCGATGACCTGATCCGGGTCGATGTCGCCGACCAGGACCAGGATCGCGCCGTCCGGGCGGACCCGGGCGGCGTGCAGCTCGCGCAGCGCCTCCGGCTCGACCGCGCGGACCTCGTCGGCCTCCGGGGTCTGCACCGCGTACGGATGTGTCAGGAACATCCGCTTCAGCAGCGCGACCCGGGCCAGGTGCGAGGGCTGGCTGAGGGCGACCTGGATGTGGTCGACGAGGCGTTCCCGCTCGGTCACCACCTCCTCGCCCGGGTAGGTGGCGTCGGTGAGCACCCCGGCCAGGATCTCCAGGAGCCGGCCCAGGCCACCGGCCAGTGTGTTGCCGCTGATCTGCAGCCGGTCCGGGTCGAGGCCGGCGGCCAGACCGCCGCCGACCGCCTGCAGCTCGGCGGCGATGTCGAGCATCGACATGGTGCCGGTGCCGGTGAACAGCGCCTGGGAGAGCAGCGTCGCCGCGGCCAGCGGGGCCCGGCCGAACGGGATGCGCAGGCGCACCTCGGCCAGCGGCACCGCGGCGCGGCGGATGGCGATCACGGTCAGCCCGTTCGGCAGCGTGCGCTCGGCCTGCGGGGGCAGGGTCAACTCGGCGTTCGGAATCAGGTCCGGCAGGGTCCTGCTGCTCATGCTGCGGCTCCGGGGATGACTTCGACGGTGGCGCGGCTCTCCGGCCGCAGGGTGGCCGCGGCGGTGACGATCTGCTCCGCGGTGACCTCGCCGAGCAGCCGGGGCAGCTCGTTGAGCAGACCCGGGCGGCCGCGCTGCAGCTCCAGCACGGCCATCGGCAGGGCCCGGCCGAGCACCTCGTCGGTGCCCTGCAGCAGACGGGCGCTCATCCGCGCCTGGGTGCGCTCCAGCTCGCCCGGCTGCAGTCCGTCGGCGACCAGCCGGTCCAGCTCCTCGTCGACGGTGCGCAGCACCTTGCCGGCGTCGCCGCCGGGCGGCATGTGCGCCTGCAGCAGCAGGGCGGTCGGGTTGCGCACCTGGTACTCGTCGCCCATGAAGCCGAGGTAGCCGCCGATGCTGGTGACCGAGCGGTCCCGCTGGACCAGGCGCTCGACCAGCCGGGAGGCGTCGCCGTCGGTGAGCACCTCGGCCAGCACCGAGAACGGGAGATAGGTGTCGAAGGACCCGATCGGGTCGGGCACGCGGTATCCCGCGGCGACGGCGGGCAGCGGGGCGATGCGGTCCACGTACGTCTCGCGGCGCTCGCCGTCCAGACCCGGCTCGGCGAAGTCCGGCAGGACCGGGGCCGGGCGGGCCGGGACATCGCCGAAGTGCCGCTCGATCATCGCGGTCGCCTCGGCCACGTCGAAGTCGCCGGCCACCGACAGCACCGCGTTGCCGCAGGCGTAGTAGCGGTCGAAGAAGCCCTGAGCGTCCTCGACGGTGGCGCTCTCGAGGTCCTCGAACGATCCGTACCCGTCGTGGGCGTTGGCGAAGGTCCGGAACATCACCGGGGGCAGCTTCAGCCAGGGGAACCCGCCGTACGGCCGGTTCAGGACGTTGACCCGGATCTCCTCCTTGACCACGTCGACCTGGTTGCGCAGGTTCTCCTCGGTGAGCCGGGGACCGCGCATCCGGTCGGCCTCGAGGAACAGCGCACGCTCCAGGGCGCCGGACGGCAGCACCTCGAAGTAGTCGGTGTAGTCCAGGTGGGTGGAGCCGTTGAAGCTGCCACCGGCGCCCTGCACGTGCCGGAAGTGCGCGAGCTTCTCGAGGTTTTCCGAGCCCTGGAACATCAGGTGCTCGAAGAGGTGCGCGAAGCCGGTCCGCCCCTCGGGTTCGCTGCGGATGCCGACGTCGTAGACGACGGCCACGCCGACGACCGGAGCGCTGCGGTCCGGCGAGAGGACCACGCGCAGACCGTTGGCGAGGGTGAACCGCTCGACCGGATATTTCGTCGCGGGAATCTGGATTCTGGACGCCACCAGGTGACATTAGCGCGCTGTGTGACCACCCGCGCCACTACCTGTGGCGGGGCACAGAGACGGACGTCTCGGTCCCGTCATGCGGTCGGGTGCTTGACGCACCAAACCCATCTGATCCAGTATTCCCATCCAACAGGTAGATTAAGCAAAGTTTGATCCGCTGGGAGGGGGCCCCCGCCGTGTACGTCTCGGCACGCACGGACTACGCCGTCCGCGCCATGCTCGCCGTCACCGCGGAGCACCCGCGTCTGGTCAAGGCCGCCGGTCTGGCGGCCGCGCAGGACATCCCGCTGAGCTTCCTGCAGGGCATCCTGCTCGACCTGCGCCGCGCCGGGCTGTTGCACAGCCACCGCGGCGTCGACGGCGGGTACGCCCTGGCCCGCGGAGCCGAGGAGATCACCGTCGGCGACGTGGTCCGCGCCGTCGGCGGCGCGCTCACCACGGTCCGCGGTCTCCCCACCGCCACGGCGACCTATCACGGCGCGGCGACCGCACTGCACGACGTGTGGATCGACGTCGAAGCGGCCATCGAGGGCGTTGTCGACCACCGCACCCTGGCCGAGCTTTCCCTTATTTCGATAAAGCAGAACTAGGAGTTTTGAGCATGAGCTCCCGCACCCTCCGTGCGCTCGCCCTTGCCACCGCCGCCCTCGCGGCCACGTCCGCCCTGGCCGCCTGCGGATCCGACGACGACAACACGAAGGCCGACACCGCCGCCGGTGCCCCGGCCGAGGCGAAGACCATCAAGCTCGGTTACTTCCCGAACATCACCCACGCCCCGGCGCTGGTCGGCGTGAACAAGGGCCTCTTCAAGGACGCCCTGAGCGGCACCGACCTGCAGACGCAGACCTTCAACGCCGGCCCGGCCGCGATCGAGGCACTGCTCTCCGGCGCGATCGACGCCACCTACATCGGCCCGAACCCGGCGATCAACGGCTGGGCCAAGTCCAAGGGCACCGCGCTGAAGATCATCGCGGGCAGCACCTCCGGTGGCGCCGGCCTGGTCGTCAAGGAGGGCATCAACACCGTCGCGGACCTCAAGGGCAAGAAGATCGCGACGCCGCAGCTGGGCAACACCCAGGACGTGGCGCTGCGCGCCTACCTGAAGGAGAACGGCCTCAACGCCGACACCAACGGCGGCGGCGACGTCTCGATCCTCCCGCAGGACAACGCGACAGCGGTGCAGGCCTTCGCCCAGGGCGCGATCGACGGCGCCTGGGTGCCGGAGCCCAACCTGAGCAAGCTGCTGCTGGAGTCCAAGGGCAAGCTGCTGGTCGACGAGAAGACCCTGTGGCCGAACCAGGAGTTCGTCACCACCCACCTGATCGTCAGCCAGAAGTTCCTCAAGGACTACCCGGGCACGGTCAAGAAGCTGCTGCAGGGCCACCTCGCGGCGGTCAAGTACATCGCCGACAACAACGCGGACGCCCAGACGGCCGCGAACGCGCAGATCGAGTCGCTGACCGGCAAGGCGCTCAAGCCGGAGATCCTGACGGCGGCGTTCAAGAACCTGAAGTTCACCGCCGACCCGATCGCGTCCTCGCTCTACACCAGCGCCAAGCACGCCGAGGAGGTCAAGCTTCTCGACGCGGTCGACCTCAAGGGCATCTACGACCTGGGTCCGCTGAACGAGCTGCTCAAGGCTGCCGGGCAGCCCGAGGTCAGCGACGCCGCGGCATCCTGACGGACTGACGGGAAGGGCGAGTACGGCATGAGCATCCTCGACACCACCGGTGTGCGTACCGACGCGGTCGTGCGCATCGAGAACGTCTCCAAGACGTACGGATCGGGGAGCAATGCTCTGCTCGCCCTCGACCGTGTCTCCCTCGACGTCCAGAAGGGCGAGTTCGTCTGCCTGCTGGGCGCCTCCGGCTGCGGCAAGAGCACGCTGCTCTCGCTGGTCGCCGGTCTCGACCAGATCAGCAGCGGCACCCTGGAGATCGGCGGCCGCAAGGTCGCGCTGATGTTCCAGGAGGCCGCCCTCTTCCCCTGGCTCTCGGTGGCCGGCAACGTCGAGCTGCCGCTGCGCCTGCAGGGCCTCGGCAAGGCCGAACGCCGCAAGCGGGCCGAGGAGCTGCTGGAGGTGGTCCGGCTGAACGGCTTCGCCGACAAGCGGCCGCACGAGCTCTCCGGCGGCATGCGCCAGCGGGTCGCCCTGGCCCGGGCCCTCGCCCAGAACGCCGACGTGCTGCTGATGGACGAGCCGTTCGGCGCGCTGGACGCGATGACCCGCGACATCCTGCACGACGAGCTGGAGCGGGTCTGGCGTG
Source organism: Actinoplanes awajinensis subsp. mycoplanecinus (assembly GCF_001509495.1). Lineage (NCBI taxonomy): Bacteria > Bacillati > Actinomycetota > Actinomycetes > Micromonosporales > Micromonosporaceae > Actinoplanes > Actinoplanes awajinensis. The sequence continues at coordinate 22,422 of NZ_LLZH01000282.1, forward strand.
AGCAGAACCTGACAGTGCTCTTCGTGACGCACAACGTGCGCGAGGCGGTCCGCCTCGGTGACCGGGTGATCCTGCTGAGCAGCCGCCCCGGCCGGGTGATCGAGGACTTCCCGATCCAGCACGCGCGCCCCCGGCGCATCGACTCCCCCGAGGTCTCCGGCCAGGCCGCCGAGATCACCGACCGGCTCCGTGCGGAGGTCGCCCGTCATGCCAGCTGAAACCGCCGTAACCGACAGCACCACCGCCGCCGCGAACGCGGTGACCCTGACGAAGGGCCGGGCCGCCAACGAGGTCAGTGGCCTGGACGCGCTGGAGACCGCCCCGCAACGCGACAAGGGCCGGCTCGGCCTGCGGATCTGGGCCAGCGCCTGGCCGAAGCTGCTGGCCATCGCGATCGTGGTCGGGATCTGGGAGGCCGCGTTCCTGGCCGAGTGGAAACCGGCGTACGTGCTGCCGGCGCCCACCGAGGTCTTCCCGCAGCTCTGGGGCCTGGTCACCACGGCCGACTTCTGGAACGGCGTACGCCTGACCATGATCCGGGCGATCACCGGTTTCTCGCTCGCGGTCGCGATCGGCACCGTCATCGGCGCGGCGGTCTCCCGCTTCGCGCCGCTGCGGGCCGCGATCGGCTCGCTGATCACCGGCCTGCAGACGATGCCGTCGATCATGTGGTTCCCGCTCGCCATCCTGCTGTTCCAGCTCGGCGAGAAGGCGATCCTGTTCGTGGTCGTCATCGGCGCCGCGCCGTCGGTGGCGAACGGCCTGATCAGCGGCATCGACTACGTGCCGCGGACCTGGCTGCGGGTCGGCCAGGTGATGGGCATGTCCGGTCTGGCCAAGTACCGGCACCTGATCCTGCCGGCGTCGCTGCCGTCCTTCGTGTCCGGTCTCAAGCAGGGCTGGGCGTTCTCCTGGCGCAGCCTGATGGCCGGTGAGCTGCTGGTGATGGTGCCCGGCGCGGTGTCCATCGGCGTGCGCATGCAGAACGCCCGGGACCTGTCCGACGCCGGCCTGGTGATCAGCTACATCATGGTGGTGCTGGTGATCGGCATCCTGATCGACCAGCTCTTCAACTTCGCCGACAACGCCCTGCGCAAGCGCTGGGGCCTCACCGGCAATTAAAGCGGCCGCACCGAGTTGAGGACGTCGCGGACCACGTAGTCGAACTGCTTGTGGGTGCCGGGGATCGAGACGTAGAGGATCGCCGCGCTCGGTTTGCCGACGTCGATGACCGCCACCGCGGAGTACTCCTCGGTGGCGGTCAGTCCGTCCGCCCGGAAGCGCAGCCGGAACTCGCTCACCCAGGCCGGTCGCCCGCCCAGCGTGGTGACCTCGTCCCGGATCGGCTCCATGGTGTTCGGCTGCGGGTAGTACTCGGCGCGGACGTCCGCCGCGATCTGCCGGCCCACGCACTCCAGGTCCAGCGAGACCGCGTCGTTGTCGGCGGCCGGGATCGCCGCGGACAGGATCGAGGCGTGGTACTCGCCGCCGCTGTAGGTCTCGGTCACGAAGTGCTGGCCGACCCGGTAGGGCACCTGCAGAGTGCCGGCCCGCCAGACGTCGGTCCAGGTCAGCCACGGAGCCGGGTACTTCCGGTAGGAGATGCCGGCCTCCTCGTCGACGGTCCGGGCGCCGGTGGCCGGCGGCGGCACGACGGGCGCCTCGGTGGCCGGGGCGCTCGCCGACGAGGTCGGCGCCGGGCAGGCCTGCGCCAGCGGCGGGCGGACGTCGGTGGGCGCGGACGCCCGCTCCCGGAACGGGTTGCTCTCGCTGCCGAACAGGATCACCAGCAGCACGATCAGGCCGCCGGCCAGGATCAGCCCGGCCACCCCGCCGAAGATCATCAACTGCCGGCGGCGGCGCTCCGGGCCGGTCGGCTCAGCTGCCGGCGGCGGGTCCGGCGGCGGCGGGACCAGCGGCGGCACACCGGAAGCGGTCACCGTGCCGGACGACCACGAACTGTCCGGCCGGGGCCAGGCGGACTCGTGCGGGTGCGGCTCGGACATGCTCACAAGTGAACACCACGGGGCCGTACCGTGCGGCGCCGACGTGGGTCCGTGACGCACCCGGGCAAATGCCACCCGGCCCAGTGTGTTTTCAGTTTTGTCCGCTACCGTGCTGCCATGGAACTGGTGTATCCCCCGGTCGTCGGCTTGGCCAAGACGATGTTCCGCGTCCTCGACATGAAGATCGTGATCGAGGGCGGCGAACACATCCCCACCACCGGGGGTGCGGTCCTGGCCAGCAACCATTCGAGCTATCTCGATTTCATCTTCTGCGGGTTCGGCGCGCAGCCGGCCAAGCGGCTGGTGCGCTTCATGGCCAAGAAGCAGGTCTTCGACCACAAGGTCAGTGGTCCGCTGATGCGCGGCATGCGGCACATCCCGGTCGATCGCAAGGCCGGCACCGCGGCGTTCCGCGAGGCCATCACCGCGCTGCGGGGCGGTGAGATCGTCGGCGTCTTCCCGGAGGCCACGATCAGCGAGTCGTTCACCGTCAAGGAGCTCAAGACCGGCGCCGCGCGGATGGCCGAGGAGGCCTCGGTGCCGCTGATCCCGATGGCCGTCTGGGGTCCGCACCGACTGTGGACCAAGGGCCGGAAGAAAGAGCTCACCAAGCGGCACGTGCCGGTGATCATCAAGATCGGCGAGCCGATCGAGCTGCCCGAGGGCGCCACCCCGGAGTCCGCCACGGTGCTGCTCAAGCAGCGGCTCACCGGGCTGCTGGACGCGGTGCAGAAGGCGTACCCGGAGCAGCCCGCCGGTGACGACGACCGCTGGTGGCTCCCGGCGCACCTCGGCGGCACCGCGCCGCTGCCGCGGCCCGCGGCCGCCGTCTGACCGAGTCTGATCAGTGACGGCTCCGGGCGTGCCCGGAGCCGTCGTCGTTTCCGGAGCACCGCGGCTCCTTCCCCTCGCCGCGGTTCGGGCGGACCCTCGGTCATATGAATGAAGGTCTCGAGAAGCAGCTGGCCGACCTGTACGCCGAGGGCGCCGCGTTCGACGCGGCGCAGACCGAGCGGGTGCACACCCGTCGCAACCTGGAGCCGGCCAGCGCCGGACTGCTGTGGTCACTGGCCGGGATCGTCGGCGCCCGCCGGGCGGTCGAGATCGGGACGTCCAACGGGTACTCGGCGATCTGGCTGGCCGACGCGCTCAGCGCGACCGGCGGCCGCCTGGTCAGCGTCGACGTGGACACCGATCCGGCCGCGGCGGAGAACCTGAGCCGAGCCGGTCTGCGGGAGCGGGTCAACCTGCACCGCGGGGACGGCGGGGCCTATCTGGAGGGACTCTCCGACGCGTGTGTCGACCTGTTGTTCCTGGACGCCGAGCGGACCGAGTACCCACGCTGGTGGCCGCACCCGGTGCGGGTCCTGCGGCCGGGCGGCCTGCTGGTGATCGACAACGTGCTGTCGCACCCGGACGAGGTCGCCGCGTTCCTGGAGCTGCTCGCCGGGGAGAGCAGCCTGAGCGGGTGGACCGTCCCGGTCGGCAAAGGACTCCACCTGGCCTGGCGCGCGCACTGAAAGCCGGCCCGGCGGGCACACTGAAAGCCGGCCCGGCGGGCACACTGAAAGGCGGCCGGAGAAGTGGCATCGGCGCCGCACCCTGCCGGGTACGACGCCGAATTCACATGCTGTCACCGACCGCCGGAGAGCAGTCGAAGGTCAGACATGGATCAGACGGAACGAATGTTCGCGGCCTGCGGGCCCTTCTGGCCCTGGGTGACCTCGAACTCGACCCGCTGGTTCTCCTCCAGGCTGCGGTAGCCCGACATCTGGATAGCGGAGAAGTGGGCGAAGACGTCGGCGCCGCCGTCGTCGGGGGTGATGAACCCGAAGCCCTTGTCCGCGTTGAACCACTTCACAACGCCGGTAACCATGATCGTCTCCTCGACGGTCGATCGCCCCCGCCCATGGTGGACGGGGACGAGGTAGTAAGACCCGCTTTGTGCGGGACTCGTGTCGCCGTACTGATCGCCCGACCGGAGAAACCCGGGTTACGACAAAAAGCGCCCGAGGCAACGTTCACCACAGGCGCTCCTGAGTACTTGGGAACCAAACTGACAACGCTCGCAGCCTAGCATGATGACGGAGGCCCGGAAGTGCTCGGCATACACGTCGCGCGGCAGCTCAAAGCCGCTGGAGTGACCTGGAAACCACGGCTCGGAGACCGCTTCGGGATACCCGATCGGGACCTCGACGACGAGGTGTTCGTGCTCAGCAACATGACCGTTCAGGTCCACGATCGGCCGGAGGGCCGGGTCATCGGATTCAACGGCACGACCGAGTGGGCACTCGACGATGTGGAGATCGACGAGACCGTCTGGCTGCCCCGCGAGGACCAGTTGCGGGAGCTGCTCGGCGGCACGTTCCGGTCGCTGGACCACGAGGCCGCTGCTTTCCGGGTACGCATGGAGCTGCTCGGCGAGACGCTCACCTTCACGGCGCCCACCGCCGACGAGGCGTACGCCGCAGCCCTGCTCCGGCTGCTGGCCGCGGTGACCTAAAGCGACTCCTCGGGGATCTCGGTGATCAGCGCCGCCAGCGCGGACACGTCCATCAGGTCGGCCGGGCGGACGGTGACCTGCTCACGGACATAGTGGAAACCGGCACGGACCCGGGTGATCGGGACACCGGCCAGGGTGGCCCAGGCGATCCGGTACGCGGAGAGCTGCACCGCGGCGGCCTCGGCCTCGGCGCCGGTCGGGCGGCGGCCGGTCTTCCAGTCGATCACGTCGAACCGGCCGTCCGGGTCGGCGAAGACCGCGTCCATCCGGCCCCGCACCACCACCCCGGCGACAGTCGTCGCGAACGGGACCTCCACGTCGAGCGGGGTGCGGTCGGCCCACTCCCCGGTCAGGAACGCCTCCTGCAACGCGAGCAGCTCCTCGTCGCCGGCCGCGTGCTCGTCGGCGGCGCCGGGCAACTCGTCGATGTCGATCAGCCGGCCCGCGCCGAACCGCTGCTCCAGCCAGACGTGGAACGCGGTGCCCCGGCGGGCGTGCGGCGCCGGGCGCTGCGGCAGCGGCCGGCGCAGCGAGCGGGCCAGCGCCTGCGGGTCACGGCGCAGCACCACGAGCTGGGAGACCGAGAGGTGCGGGGGCAGCGCCACCTCGATCGGGCCGTCCCGGTGGGCGCGTTCGGCCCGCTCGGCGAGCAGCAGCCGGGCCTCGCGACGCCAGCGGGCGATGTCCGGGTCGACCTCGGCGGCCACCCGGTCCACGGCCGAGGCCGCCGCGAGCAGGCTGGCCCGATCGAGCGCGGGAGCCGCCCCCGGGTGCACCGGGTCGGCCGGTCCGGTCGCCGCGGGTGCGGTTTCCGACGGCTCTGGTCGTACCGGAAAAGGGCGGTCGGAAGAGGCATCGGCCGCAAGCGCACCGGCGTGCGGTCCCGGCTGGTCCTCAGGGGTGTCTCCCGGGTCGGCAGCGACCCCTACGGACCAGCCCGGGCCGGCCAGGCCGACGAGATCGGCCGCGAGGCCGGCGCGGGCCGCGACCTCCGGATGCGCCGCGGCGAGATCGGCGAACGCCTCGGCCGCGGAAGCGTCCGGGTCGGCGACCATCCGGCGGATCAGGTCGGCGGCCGCGGCCATCGCCGGACGGCGCAGGCCCAGCGGATCGGACGGCCACTCGGCGGTCGCCACCACCTCCTCGCTCGGGTTGGTCTCGCCCGGCGCCGGCTCCGGCGTCCAGACCGCCACCACGCCGGCGCCCGCCTCGCAGGTCGCGCGGATCTCGTCGAGGAAGACCGACGGGCCGCGCGGGCGCTTCACGCCGTCGCCCCACCAGTAGCCGGAGCAGAGCAGCAGGCGGCGGGGCCGGGTCACCGCGACGTACGCGAGGCGGCGCTCCTCCCGCTCGTCGTGCTCCCGCCAGGCGCGGGCGAAATCGGACAGCGCGCCGGCCACGTCCTTCTGGTCGGTGGCGTCCTCGAGATCCAGCACCGGCAGACCGGACGCGTCGCCGCGCAGCGGGAACGGCAGCACGCCGATCCCGCCGAGATAGTGGTCGGAGCCGCGGACCAGGCCCGGCCAGACCCCCCGGCACAGGCCGGCCGCCGAGACCACGTCCCACTCCAGGCCCTTCGCGGCGTGCGCGGTAAGGATCTGCACGGCGCCCTCGACCACGTCGACCTGGCCCGGTTCGAGGCCGCGCTCCTCCTCCTCGGCCGCGGTCAGGAACGCCAGGAAACCGGCGATCGTGCCGGACTCGTTCTCGCTGCCGAACCGGGTGGCGGCCTCGCCGAGCGTGTCCAGGTGCGCGCGGGCCAGACCGGCGTCACCGGCCGCCCAGCCACGCACCGCGACCTCGACGTCCAGGCCGATGGTCCGCTCGATGTCCGCGAGCAGGTCGGGCAGCGGCTGGTCCAGGCGCTGCCGGAGAGCGCCGAGCTCCCGGCTGAACGCGGCGAGCCGGGCGTACCCGTCCGGGGCGTACTGCGCCGGGGCGCCCAGGTCGGCCATCGCCTCGATCAGGGTGGCGTCGTCCAGCCGGTCGGCCGTCACCTCGGCCGGCGCCTCCGACTCCGGATCCTCCGGTTTCGGCGCGCGGGCGCCGGCGATCGTGCGCGCCCGCCGGTGCAGGGCCACCAGGTCACGCGGGCCGATCCGCCAGCGCGCGCCGGTGAGCAGGCGCAACAGCGAGGCGCCGTCGGTCGGGTCGGCCAGCACCCGCAGCGTGCACACCACGTCCCGGACCTCCGGGGTGTCCAGCAGCCCGCCCAGCCCGACCACCTCGACCGGCAGGCCGCGGGCCCGCAACGCCTCCTCGATCACCGGGATCTGGCTGCGCACCCGGACCAGGACCGCGCTGGTCGGCCGCCGCTCCAGCGGGATCTCCTCCGGCAACGCCTTCGGCATGCCGGCCACCAGACGCCAGGCGGTCAGCATCGAGTCCGCGATCCAGGACGCCTCTTCCGCGTACGACGGCAGCAGCGCACAACTGACCGTGCGCCCGCCCACCGACTCGGCCACCCGCTCCGCCGGCTTCAGCACGCCCACCTGCGCGCGCAGCGGCGCGGACACCACGTTCGCCACCTTCAGGATCTCCGGGCGGTTGCGCCAGCTCCGGGTCAGGCTGCGCACCCAGGCCGGATGCCCCTCGGCGTCCGGGAACTCGTCCGGGAACCGCTCCAGCGTGCCGGCCGACGCGCCCCGCCAGCCGTAGATCGACTGGCACGGGTCACCCACCGCGGTCACCGGGTGCCCGCCGCCGAACAGGTTGTTCAGCATGACCACCTGGGCGTGGCTGGTGTCCTGATATTCATCCAGCAGCACCACCCGGAACCGGCCCCGCTCGACCCGGCCCACCTCCGGATGGTCCCGGGCGACGAGCGCGGCGCGGGCCATCTGATCACCGAAGTCCATCGCCTCGATGCCGAGTTTGCGCTGCTCGTAGAGGCGGACCAGGGGCAGCAGGGTGAGCCGGTTCTGCTGCCGGCGCAGGGACTCGCTGACGTCTTTGTACATCCGGCCCGGGAACGACTGCAGCTCGGCGAAGAACCGGCCGGTCCAGGCGGCCAGGTCGTCCGGGGTGAGCAGGTGCTCGGCGAGCTCGGCGGAGAGCGCCAGCACGTCGTCGGTGACCGTGCCGGGCGCCCGGTTCAGCCCGGTCATCTCACCGGTGTACGCCCGGACCAGCGAATCCACGATCTGCCAGCGGGCCGCCTCGGTGAGCAGCCGGGCGGACGGCTCGAAACCGCCGCGCAGGCCGTGCTCGGTGACCACCCGGGCCGCGTACGAGTGGTAGGTGGAGATGGTCGCCTCGCCGGCCAGCGCCTCGTCCCGGCCACCCAGGCTGCGGACCAGCTGACTGAGCCGGGCGCGGACCCGGTGGGCCAGCTCGCCGGCCGCCTTCCGGGTGAAGGTCAGGCCGAGGATCTCGCCGGGGTGCGCGTACCCGTTGGCGACCAGCCAGACCACCCGGGACGCCATCGTCTCGGTCTTGCCGGAGCCCGCGCCCGCGACGACCAGCAGCGGCTTCACCGGGTGCGCGATGATCGCGGCCTGCTCGTCGGTGGGTGGCGGCAGGTGGAGCAGGCGGGCCAGCTCCAGCGGCGTGTAACGGGGGCCGACTCGGGCGTTCCTCATCGCGGGGGCTCCACCACCTGGCGGCCCTTGCCGGAGATCGGGCAGCTGGACCGCACCGGGCAGACCCGGCAGCGGCTGTTCGCCACCGCGGAGAACGTCGCGGCGGCCATCGTGTCGGCGGTGCGGCGGACCATCGCGTACGCCCACTGCGGATCGATCGCCTCGGTGATCGGGACCTGCATCTGTTCGCGGGCCTCCTTGCCCGGGCCGAGCTGGACCAGGGCCGCCCCGCCGCTGTCCATGCCGTAGTCGCCGAACGCGCCCGCGTCGACCGCGGCCTGATAGCCGGCCAGCTGCGGGTTCTCGGCCACGTCGGCGGAGAGCGCTGTCGACTTGCCGGTCTTCAGGTCGATCACCACGAGCCGGCCGGCCTCGTCGATCTCCAGCCGGTCGACCCGGCCGGTGAGCTGGATCGGGCGGTGCTCGTCCTCCAGCCGGACGGTGAACTCGTGCTCGATCGCCAGCAGCCGGCGCGGGTTCGCGGCCAGCCAGCGCAGCAGTTTGTCCACCATGGCCTGTGCGCGCTCCTGCTCCGGACCGGCCATCCAGCGGGCGGCCAGCTCGATCGTGTCGAACCGGGCCGAGACGTACTCGACGAGTTTCTCCCGGTCGGCGTGCGCGTCCTCGGCCAGCATCGCGGCCGCGTGCACCAGGTTGCCGATGCCCTGCGCGGGACCGGACGGTGCCGCGCCGCCGTGGCGTTCCAGCAGCCAGCGCAGGCTGCAGCGGAGCGCGCTCTCCATCGCCGACGGGGTGACCTTGACCGGGACGCCGTCGTCGACGAGCGGGCGGTCGTCGGAGAGCGGGCGCAGGCCCCACCACTCGTCCGGATGCGCACCCGCCACGCCGGCCGACGCGAGGCGGGCGAGTTCCGCGGCCGCGGCGCGCCGCCGGCTGGGCGTCTCGGTCGCGGAGACCACGACGGTACGGAGTTCAGCTACCAGCGCGGAGAGCGTGAGGGCACGAGGCGCCCGCCCGACGGTCAGCTCGGCGTCCCCTGGCTCGCCCGCCATCTCGCCGCCGGACTCGTCCTCCGGCTCGCCCGGCTCATCCGGCTCGACGGGCTCATCCGGCTCGCCCGGCTCGTCTTCCGGCTCGGTGCCGCTCCCCGGGGGTGGGCCGGGGGCCTCCGGGTCGGCGGGCTCGTCTTCCGGGAGCGGGCCGGGAGCGTCCGGGTCGGTGGGCTCGGGCTCGTCCTCCGGGAGCGGGCCGGGGTCGTCCGGGTCGGTGGGCTCGGGTGGGAGTGGGGCGTCCGGGCCCGGGTCGTCGCCGTCGGGGCCGGGTGCGGGCGGGCGGGTGCCGCGCGCGGCCAGCTCGGTGAGGAAGCGGCTGGGCTGCTCCTCGATCGCCGCGCCGCCGGTGCTGGCCGAGGCCACCGCGGTCGCCACCAGGCGGCGGCGGGCGCGGGTGGTGGCCACGTAGAAGAGCCGGCGCTCCTCGTCGAGCAGCGCGGAGGTCTCGGCGACGATCGCCTCCGACCCGGACGCGGGACGGCCGGCCACCGCGTCGACCAGGCGTTCCGACCCCAGCAGGCTGCCGCGCAGGCGCAGGTCGGGCCAGATGCCCTCCTGCACCCCGGCCAGCACCACGACGTCCCACTCCAGGCCCTTCGCGGCGTGCGCGGTGAGCAGCCGGACCGCCTCGCCACGGTCGGCGCTGGGTGCGATCGTGTCGGCCGGCAGGTCCTGGCCCAGCACGTGGTCGAGGAACACGCCGACCCCGGCGCCGGGCAGCCGGTCGACGAACCGGGCGGCCGCGTCGAAGAGCACGACCATGGCGTCCAGGTCACGGTCGGCGGCCTCGGCGCGCCACTGCCGGGCCCGGGCGGCCTGCGCCGCGTCAGTGACCCGAAGGTTGCCGGTGCTCATCGCATACCACCGGTCGGCCAGGCCGCTGGCCCGCCAGAGCGTCCAGAGCACGTCCTCGGCCGAGGCGCCCGGCTCGGCGGCCGCCGCCCTGGCGACCGTGAGCAGGCGGGCGATGGTCTGCGCCGGGCGTGCCCAGCGGCGCTCCACCAGGGCCAGGCCGGCCGGGTCCCGGACCGCGTCGACGAGCAGCTCCCCGGACGGACGCCGATCGCCGGCGGCCAGCGCCAGCGCCCGCAGGCCCTGCCGCAGCCGCCGCTCGGCGAGCGGGTCGGCGCCACCCAGCGACGAGTGCAGCAGCGCGACGGCGGCCTCCTCGTCGAGCGACTCCGGGCTCAGCGCGCACCGCAGCAACAGCAGGAACGGGGCGACCGCGGGCTGCAGGTGCAGCGGCAGATCCTCGGCGTGCACCACGGTCGGCACGCCGGAGGCGGCGAGAGCGCGCTGGACCGAAGGCTGCTGCAGGGTCGCGGAGCGCATCACCACGGCCATCCGGGACCAGGGAACGCCGTAGAGCAGGTGGGCCTCCCGCAGCGCGTGCGCGATGAAGGCGGTCTCCGCGGCCGACGAGCGGAACGTCCGCACGACGGCCCCGGCCATCGGCCCGCTCGCCGAGATCTCCTCCCCGGTGACCAGCCCCCGGCCCGCCTCGGCCGAGCTGCGCGCCCCGACCCGATCGCCACCGCCCGACGGCCACCCGGCCACACCACGGCCAGGCAGAACCGAAGCATCCCCCGCGGAGGAAGCCGGCGGATCAGACGGATCGGACCTCGCGGAGGAAACCGGCACCACGGACGGATCAGGCCCCGCGGGGGAAACCGGCGCAGCGGGCGGGTCGCGGTCGGGTGGAAGGGCTGCCGGCTCGCGGGAAGGTGGGGCCTCGGCTGACGGCGGAGGGAACATCGGGCGGTGGGCGATCGGGCCGCGCATCCGGCGGGCCACGCCGGACGTCGCGGTGAGCAGGGACGGTGCGGCGCGGTGGTTGGTGTGCAGGGCGATGGTCTCGGCCGGGGCGCCGGACGGGGAGCGGAACCGGGCCGGGAACGCGCTGACCACGGCCGGCTCGGCGCCGCGGAAACCGAAGATCGAGGAGTCCGGGTCGGCGAACGCGACCAGTGGCTTGCCGCCGCCGGCCACCTGGGCCAGCAGGTCGACCTGGGCCGGGTCGGTCTCGGCGAGCTCGTCGACGAACACGAACGCCAGCCGGTGGCGCTCGGCCGCCAGCAGGCCGGGCTCGTCGGCGAGCAGCCCGGAGGCGGCCCGGACCAGCTCGGCCGGGTCATAGGCGACCGAACCGCGGGTGGTGGCGTCGCGCAGGGCGAGGACCTCGACATACTCCCGGAGGAAGCGGGCGGCGGCGGACCAGTCGTCGCGGCCCAGGTCGGTGGCGAGCCGGGCCAGCCCGACCGGGCCGATCCCGCGCTCGGCGGCACGCTGCATCAGGTCACGCAGCTGCTGGGCGAAGGCCCGGGTGGGCAGGGCCGGGCGGAGCCCTTCCGGCCAGCCGATCGTGTCGGCCGCCTCGGGATCCTCCACCACGGCGAGCAGCTCACGGATGATCAAGTCCTGCTCGGGGCCGGTGAGCAGCCGCGGGGCGGGCTCTCCGCGCTCGGCGGCGGCCCGGCGGAGAAGGCCGAACGCGTACGCATGGAAGGTCCGGACCAACGGCTCGTGGACGATGCGCCCGGCGTCCCCGGCGATCCTCGCCTCGATCCGGTCGCGGAGCGACGCCGCGCCACGGCGGCCGAACGTGAGCACCAGGATCCGCTCCGGGTCGACGCCCTCGGCGATCCGGGCGGCGACCGCCTCGACCAGCACGGTGGTCTTGCCGGTGCCGGGACCGCCGACGACCAGCAGCGGGCCACGGGTGTGCGCGGCCACCCGGGCCTGCACGGGATCGTCGCGCAGCTCGGGCACGGCCGGGCGGGGACGCCGGACCAGGCGGTAGTCGGGCCGGCGCACCGGGGAGGGAGGGGCCGGCGTGCTCACGGATCTATCAGAGCACGCCGGTACGACGTTATTCCGAGGCGAGGTCCACCTGAACCCACCCGAGTCAGGCCGGCCACACCAGCCGAGGGCGGCAGGAACACGCGATCAGCGCCGAGGGGGCGGCAGGAACACGCGATCGGCTGTCTTCAGGGGCGCTAGCAGGACGCAATCCCGCAACGCGGGCACCCACCGCCCACCCCGGGGCGGCAGAGGCACGCAGTCATCGATCGCGTGCTCCTACCGCCCCTGCGAGGGCCAGCACAACAGCCGCCAGCCGCCGGGCCGACAGCGGTCAGAAGCCGCCGGGCCGACAGTGGCTGGAGGCTGGCAGGCCGACAGTGGCCGGCAGGCCGATAGCTGGTCGGCAGCCGGCGGGCCGACAGCAGCTGGCAGCGACCTGGCCGGGCGGGGCCGCCTCGGTCAGGACGCTAGCGCGGCCTCGATCGTGTCCAGTGCGTCCGGCACCGAGCGGGCCACCAGCACGGTCTCCATCGCCCCGGCGCGGACGAACTTCGTGGCTACCAGCCCGTTGAGCCAGCTGAGCAGGCCGTCGTAGAAGCCGTCCGGGTCGAGCAGCACGATCGGTTTGCGGTGCACGCCGAGCGTGGCCGTGGTCCACACCTCGAACAGCTCGTCGAGGGTGCCGAGGCCGCCGGGCAGGGTGAGGAACGCGTCCGATCGGTCGATCATCACGTTCTTCCGCTCGCCCATGTCGTCGGTGACGATCAGCTCGTCCGAGGCGGTGTCGGCCACCTCCATGTCGATCAGGCACTGCGGGATGATCCCGAGGGTGTGCGCGCCGCCGGCCCGGGCCCCGTCGGCGACCGTGCCCATCATGCCGACGCAGCCGCCGCCGGAGACCAGGCTGTGCCCGCGGGCGCCGAGCGCCCGGCCGGTCTCGGCGGCCAGGTCCAGCCAGCGCTGCTCGACGGTGTCCGAGGAGGCGCAGAAGACGCAGATGGCGGCCATCAGGCGGACTCCTTCGTGCTAGCGGTGGCGCAGAAGACGTTGATCACGGCCATCAGGCGGACTCCTGGGCGGTGCCGGCGTCCTTGATGATCCGGACGGCCTCGGCGACGTCGTCGGTGACCTGCATCAGGTCCAGGTCGGCCGGGCTGATCTTGCCGTCGTCGAGCATCCGGCCCTTGATCCAGTCGAGCAGGCCGCCCCAGTAGTCGACGCCCATCAGGATCACCGGGAAGCGGGTCACCTTCTTCGTCTGGACCAGGGTGATCGCCTCGAACAGCTCGTCGAGGGTGCCGAAGCCGCCGGGGAGCACCACGAACGCCTGCGCGTACTTGAGGAACATGGTCTTGCGGACGAAGAAATACCGGAAGTCGATGCCGATGTCGACCCAGTCGTTGAGGCCCTGCTCGAACGGGAGCTCGATGCCGAGCCCGACGGACATCCCGCCGGCCTCGGTGGCGCCCTGGTTCGCGGCCTCCATCACGCCGGGTCCGCCGCCGGTGATCACCGCGTACCCGGCTTCGGCGAGCGCGGCGCCCAGATTCCGGGCGAGTTCGCACTCGGCGCTGTCCGGTTTGCTCCGGGCTGACCCGAAAACGCTGACCGCCGGTGGCAGATCAGCCAGGGTGTCGAAGCCCTCGACGAACTCGGAGAGTATCCGCAGGGCGCGCCAGGCGTCCTTGGTCTTCCACTCTCCGCGATGCTCTGAATCCAGAAGTTTCTCGTCAGCTGTGCCTTTCGGCAGAGCGTCACGACGTAGCGTAACTGCACCGCGATGACGCTGCGGCGCGGCCGGCGGTCGCCCGTTGGTGCTCTCGGTCATGCGTCCAAGGTAGTGCGGACGGTCAGTACCCGGTGAATAACCGGCTGCGTTTCGGTAAGAGGATTGCGACTCGGAGACCTTTTTGCCAGATTGAAGCAACGGACGGTAGCTCTGGTACGTCTATACAGTTACCGAACCGCGTCCACACGGCAGGCACGGCGCCCGGTTCCCGGGTGTCCCGGTGAAAGGGCGGCCACCGTGACCAACCGATACGAGCGGCTGAAGATGCACCGTCGCATGCAGCGACGGATCCAGATGGTGGTCGAGGAGCGTCGCCTCGCGTTCGCGGCACAACACCCCGAGCCGGCCAGCGACCCCGAGGCGACCATCGAGATCCCGCCCCCGGACCTGCCGATCGTGGTGCCCCAACGAGCGATCGGCCGGGTGGCACTGCCCCGGGTCTGAGCAGGCCGGACCGACAACAAGCCGGACCGACGACAAGCCCGGCACAAAAACAGGCCAGGCCGACAACAAGCCCGGCACAAGAAACAAGCCGGGCCGACACCAAGCCGGGGTCAGCCGGCCAGCCAGCGGTGCAGGGTGGCCGCTCCGTCGCGGATCTGGCCGATCTCCACGTGCTCGTCCTGGGCGTGCGCCAGCGACGGGTCGCCCGGGCCGTAGTTGAGCGCCGGGATGCCCAGCGCCGCGAACCGGGCCACGTCGGTCCAGCCGAGCTTGGCGGCCGGCTCGGCGCCGACCGCGATCAGGAACTCCCGGGCCGCCGGGGCGTCCAGGCCGGGCAGCGCGCCGGGCGCCGAGTCGGTGACCTCCAGGTCGAACCCGGCGAACACCTCCTGCAGGTGCTCGAAGGCCTGCTGCTCGGAACGGTCCGGGGCGAACCGGAGGTTGACCTCGACCGAGCACTCGTCCGGGACCACGTTGCCGGCCACACCACCGGAGATCCGTACGGCGCTCAGCCCCTCCCGGTACGTGCACCCGTCGATCGTCACGGTCCGCGCCTGGTAGTCGGCGAGCCGGCGCAGCACCTCGCCGGCCGCGTGGATGGCGTTCACCCCGCGCCAGGCCCGGGCGGTGTGCGCACGGCGCCCGTGGGTGCGCACCGACACCCGCACGGTCCCCTGGCAGCCGGCTTCGATCTTCCCGTACGTCGGCTCGAGCAGCACCGCGAAGTCCGCGCGCAGCCATTCCGGGTGCGCGGCCGCGACCAGGTTGAGCCCGTTGTGCTCGGACTCGATCTCCTCGGCCTCGTAGAACAGGTAGGTCACGTCGTACGCCGGGTCGGGCAGGGTGGCCGCCAGGTGGAGCGCGATGGCCACCCCGGATTTCATGTCCGAGGTGCCGCAGCCGTAGATCAGGTCGTCGACGACAGTGGACGGCCAGTTGTTGTTGATCGGCACGGTGTCCAAGTGGCCGGCCATGATCACCCGCTGCCCGCGACCCAGATCGGTACGGCCCATCACGGTGTTGCCCACTCGCCCGACGCTCAGGTGACCGACGCTGCGGAGCACGTCCTCCACACAGTCGGCGATCACCTTCTCGTCGCGGGACACGGACTCGATGTCGACCAGTGCTCGGGTCAGTTCGACCGGGTCGACCAGCACGTCCGGGGTAAGCGGGTTGGCCATGCCCGCACCCTACAAGGCTGTCCCGAGCATCGGACGCACGCGATCCGCGCACCGTCGGGCTAGTAGGGTTCAGGCCGTGCATACCGCGATCTCGACCTCGCCCGCGTGGGGCGTCGGCCTCGCCACCGTCACCACCGAGGGGCAGGTGCTGGACACCTGGTACCCGGCCGGTTTCCTGGGTCTTGGCGACGAGCCGGCCGACCTCCCGGTCCTCCCGGCCGGCCTGACCGGCCCGAAGCTGCTTCCCGGCCTCTCGACGGTCGAGGTCCGCACCTCGATCAAGTCGCTGGCGGAGCCGATCGACGGCACCGCCGAGGCGTTCCTCCGGCTGCACCTGCTCTCGCACCGCCTGGTCCGGCCGAACGAGCTGAACCTGGACGGCATCTTCGGTCAGCTGACCAACGTCGCCTGGACCTCGGCCGGCCCGTGCCCGCCGGACCGGGTCGACGAGCTGCGCTTCCTGGAGCGCGCCGCGGGCCGGCACCTGTCCGTGCACGGCATCGACAAGTTCCCCCGCCTGACCGACTACGTGTCGCCGTCCGGTGTCCGGATCGCCGACGCGGACCGGGTCCGGCTCGGCGCCCACCTGGCGCCCGGGACGACGATCATGCAGGAGGGATTCGTCAACTTCAACGCCGGCACGCTGGGCACCTCGATGGTCGAGGGCCGGATCGTGCAGGGCGTGGTGGTCGGCGACGGCTCCGACATCGGCGGCGGTTCGTCGATCATGGGGACGCTCTCCGGCGGCGGCAAGGAGAAGGTCCGGATCGGCGAGCGCAGCCTGCTCGGGGCGAACGCCGGGGTGGGCATCTCGCTCGGTGACGACTGCGTGGTCGAGGCGGGCGTCTACATCACCGCGTCGTCGAAGATCTCGCTGCCCGACGGCCGTGTGGTGAAGGCCATCGCGCTGTCCGGTGTGAACAATCTCCTGTTCTGGCGCAACTCGGTCTCCGGCGCGCTGGAGGCCCGCCCCCGCAAGGGCACCGGCATCGAGCTGAACAGCGCCCTGCACGCCAACTGAGCTAACTGGCCTCGCTTCGCTCGGCGGCATTGCGCCCTTCGGGGCCGATGTCGAGGGCACCGAAGGGCGCAATGCGTGAGCTAACGATGCAAGGCTGAGGCGGCCGCCGTGTGCACGGCGGCCGTCAGGGTGTTCAGCAGCTCCGACTCGATCCGCCAGTATTGCCAGTAGAGCGGGATGTCCAGATATTTTTCCGGAAATATGCGGACGTATTCGCCAGAGGCGAGCAGCGGCCCCGCGTTCTGCTCGGGAACCGTGCCCCAGCCCAGCCCCAGCCGGATCGCCTCGTTGAACGCCGCCGCGGCCGGCACGTAGTGGATCAAACGGGCGGCCGCGGGCTCCCCCACCAACCCGAGGAACCGGTGTTGCAGCTGGTCCTTGCGGTTGTAGACGATCATCGGCGCGGACGCGAAGTCCAGGCCCGGCGCGGCGACCGCCAGGTAGCGCATCGCGCCCAGCCGTTCCACCCGGCAGCCCTGCACCGCCACGTCGTCCCCGGTCACGGCGGCCATCACGGTGCCGGAGCGCAGCAGGTCGGCGGTGTAGTCCTGGTCGTCGGTGTGCAGGTCGAAGGTCACGCCCGGCACCTGGGTCAGCACCGGCATGAACCAGGTGTTCAGCGAGTCGGCGTTGACCACGATCGAGACCCGGGTGCCGCCCCGGGCCTGTGCCAGTGCTTCCTTCTCCAGCAGCGCCACCTGCCCGGCGAACCGGACCAGCGCCTCACCGGCCGTGGTCGCGACGCACGGCTTGGCCCGGCGCACCAGCACCTGCCCGACCGCTCGTTCGAGTGCCTTGATCCGTTGGCTGACCGCCGACGGGGTGACGTGCAGCGCCCGCGCCGCGGCCTCGAAACTGCCCTGCTCCACGACGGCCTGGAAGGTCGCCAGCTGTACCTGGTCCACAGTTAAGTATTGCTAATCAACCCTGAAAATCTTTAGCTGGTCTGCACCGCGAAAGAACCCTAGCGTCGGCTTCGTGCTCGCCTCCGCTTTAGCCGGTTTTGCCGCTTCCGCCGTCCTGATCATCGCGATCGGCGCCCAGAACGCGTTTGTCCTGCGCCAGGGGCTGCGCCGGGAACACGTCCTCGTGGTCGTCCTCACCTGCGCACTCTCCGACCTGGCGCTGATCTCGGCCGGCATCGCCGGTCTCGGCGCGGTGGTGAGCGCGCAGCCGCGCCTGGTCACCGTGATCCGCTGGGTCGGCGCGGCGTTCCTGATCGGCTACGCGATCCTCGCCGCCCGCCGGGCGCTGCGACCGGCCGGCAGCCTCGACCCGGCCGGCCAGGCCCCGGCGACTCTGCGCGCCACCCTGCTCACCTGCCTGGCGCTGACCTACCTGAACCCGCACGTCTACCTGGACACCGTGCTGCTGCTCGGCTCGGTCGCGCAGCAGCACGCGCACCGCTGGATGTTCGGCCTGGGCGCCGCGGCGGCCAGCCTGTCCTGGTTCACCGCGCTCGGCCTCGGCGCCCGGCGGCTCGGCCCGCTCTTCGCCCGGCCGAACGCCTGGCGGGTGCTGGACGGCGGGATAGCCCTGGTCATGGCGGTTCTCGGCGGGGCATTGTTGATCCCGGCGTAACCACAGCCGCTTCGGGCTTGACCCTCCACCAGGTCGAGGCTTCAGGGTCTACACCTGTGAGGAGCGAGATGCGGAACATCGGCGAGGCGGCCCGGGCCAGTGGTCTGACGGTCAGCGCGCTGCGCTGGTATGACGGCGCGGGCGTGCTGGTCCCGGCCGCGGTCGACCCGGTGACCGGATACCGGCGGTACACCGCCGAGCAGATCCGGGCGGCCCGCTTGATCGCCGGGCTGCGCCGGGTCGGCATGCCGGTGGCCGAGATCGCCGAGGCGGTGCGCGACCTGGGGCGCCCCGGCCTCGTACGGAAAAGGATCGACGCCCACCGCGACCGGCTGGAAGCCGGAATCGTCGACGCCCGCCGCGAGCTCCTCCGCCTGCACACCCTGCTCGATCTGGAGGAGAACCTGATGACCCGCGTGACCCTGTCCGGAACTGATCTGACCGCCGCGCTGGCCGCGGTCCGCTTCGCCGCCACCGATCCGATCGCCGGCGCGCCGTTCCCCGGCGGGGTGCTGTTCGAGACCGGCGACGGCGTGCTGACCCTGGTCGCCACGGACCGCTACCGGCTCGCGGTGGCCGCAGCGCCTGCGACCGTCGAGGGCCCGCCGGCCCGGCAGTACCTGCCGCTGGCCTTCGTCGACGAGCTCCGCCTGATCGGTTCCGGTCCGCTGACCCTCGATGTCACCCCCGATTTGGTACGGACGGAGAGCGCCGGCCACGAGCTCCGCGCCGAGCCGCTCGACGTGGAGTTCCCCGACTACCGACGGCTGATCGGCCCGTCCGGTGACGGCACCCGCCGGGTCACGGTCACTCCCGACCAGGTGCGGCGGATGCTCACCGGCGCGCCCGAGGTGCGGCGCGAGCACGACGGCGCGGTCTACCCGGTCGCGATCCTCGCTCTCGACCCGGACGGTGGCCTGCGGCTGGCCGCCGAGGACGAGTGGGCGGCCGACGCCGGCACGCACGTCGCGGTGAACCGGGAGTTCCTGCTCCAGGCGGTGGACGCGGGCGGGCCCGGTCAGCTGCAGCTCGACCTGGACGGGCCGGTCCAGCCGCTGACCATCCGGATCGCCGGGGACGACTCCCGTTTCTCCCTGCTGATGCCGGTCCGGGCCTGACTGACGCTTCTCCGGGCCCTTGGCGGCCGGCCGCACCGGCGTGCGCCGAGTCGCGGATTGAACACGGTTCAGCCACGACTTCCCTCTCCGGTGAGACCACCGCGACTTTGAGCGCACGGTCTGGCTACCGTCGGCGTGTGCGCAGCAGCCGGCCGGATGACGATCTCAACACCGCGGCGGCCGGCGCGTCCATGACCGGGTGGGAATTCGCCTGGCTGGACGGGCTGGCCGTGGCGTCCGAGCCGTCCTGGTCGTACCCGGAGATCGCCCGGCCGCTGCTGCGCTTCGCGACCAGCGTGCTCGACCTGGACACCGGCGGTGGCGAGCTGCTCGCCGAGTTCGTCCCGCTGCCGCCGCACACCGTCGCGGTGGAGAGCTGGGCCCGCAACACCCCGATCGCCCGGGAGCGGCTCGCCCCGTTCGGCGTCGAGGTGCTCACCGAGCTCCCGGCCGGCGAGAACGAGTACGACGTGGTGCTCAGCCGGCACGGCCGCCTGCCGGCCGCCGACATCGCCCGGCTGCTCCGGCCCGGCGGGGTGCTGCTCACCCAGCAGGTCGGCAGCGACGACCTGGCCGAGCTGAACGACGCGCTCGGCGCACCGCCCCCGCACCCGCGCCGGTGGGACGCCGAGGTCGCGGCGGCCGCCCTGACCGCCGCCGGTCTGCACGTGACCGACGTGCGCGAGGAGCATCCGGCGCTCGCCTTCCGCGACATCCGGGCCGTGGTGCACCACCTGCGGACGGTGCCGTGGCAGGTCCGCGACTTCACCCCGCAACGGTACGAACGGGAGCTGGCGCGGCTCACCGCCATCATCCGGGCTCGCGGGGAGTTCACCGTGCGGGCGCATCGCTTCCTGCTCCAGGCCGTGCGGCCGACAGAGGCATAGACCGGAAGCCTCTTTCAGGGGAACGGCTGCCGAAATGCACTACCCCGTTCGGGTCCGCGGGCCGGAAAAACATTCCTGAGAAGACGCTGAATACGTCCCCGGACTCATGTTTCCGGTGCTCCGGCGGCCTGCAGCGACCCCGTGAACCGGACTCGTGCTTGAGAAAGCGGCCGAGGTCTGTCTTCACGTATCGACGCAGGTCAGACCGGCTGGAAGCGATCATTCGGGCGTGCCGTGCGGTCGATTTATGGTGCTTGATGCGCACTTATGGGTTACGCGGAACAGTCTGGTGACGCGGGCGGATCATTCCGACTCAGGGGGCTGGAATACCTATCGTCCCGGTGGGGCGGGTCAGCCATCTTTGTCGCAGCGCCGGGAAGCCTTCGGGCTCCGGCCACACCCGATAAACGACGCGCTCCCAATTCCGTCGCTCCGCGGCTTCGGGGAAGCGCTCGATAAGACCGTTCCAGGAGGAACTTTCCATGCGCAAGCTCTCCAAGCGTTCCACCGCTGTTGTCGCCGGCGTCGCTGTTGTCGTCATCGGCGGGGGTGCCGCCTGGGCCGCTACCGGCTGGACCATCCCCGGCACGGGCACGGCGAACGCCTCCGCCGCAACGATCAAGCCGGTGACGGCAACGTCGACGTTCGCTTCGAACATCTTCCCGGACGCGAATATCAACTTCAGTACCAAGTTCAGTAACCCGAACGAGTTCGCGGTCATCCTCACCGGCGCGATCAGTATCACCGGTGCAGTGGTCACGCCCGCTGACGCCAACGCGACCACCTGCGCTGCCGCCCTGGACGACGCGGGCATGTTTGAGACCAGCTTCCCGGGATCGCCGAAGCTCGAGGCGAACACCGACACCACCGTGGCGGCGACGGTGAAGATCGGCAGCCTCCCGGAAGCATGCGCCAGCAAGACGATCAAGATCAGCTACTCGGTCCCCGGTGTGAGCGCCGGCGCCTGATCGCCTTCGGATGGGAGCGGCTGAGGTCGCTCCCGTTTCCCATTCGACCTCGAGGACTTCCCATGTCGAAGCGCTGGTGGATCGCGGCAGCCTCGGCGGCAACTCTGGCCGCCGCCGCGCTGATCGTTGCCGTTGGCTCGCCGGACACTCCCGACGAGACCATCGTGCTGGTCGGCGACAGCCACCACCGGGGCGGTCCGCTCTACTTCGAGCTGAAGGGCAAGCCGGTGCGCGGGCTCGTCCCGGGCGCGGTCAAGCAGATGAAGATCAGCGTGGTCAACCCGCTCGGGTACCGGATCACCGTGCACCGGTTGACCGCCAAGGTGTCCGACACTGATCGGCGTGGCTGCTCGGCCACCGCGGCAAACCTGCAGGTCCGCTCGTACAGCGGGCAACTGCCGGTCACCGTGGCGGCGTCCGGGCGCACCGAGCTCGGCGGCGCCATCCCGGTCAGCATGCCGATCGGGGCGACCCGCAAGTGCGCCGGCGCGCGGTTCACCATCGCGATCTCCGGGGTCGGCCAGCGGGTGCCGCGGTGAGGCGTACCGGAAGGTTGTTGCTGGTCGGCGCGGTGGCGCTGTCGCTCGGCGTGGCCGGGACGGTCTACGCCTACGCCGGCGGCTGGACCGTGACCAGCGCGCCGACCCGGTTCACCGCGAAGGTCGTCAAGATGCCGCGCGGCGTCGAACCCAGCGTCACCAAGCAGAGCGGCCAGGCCGTGGTCAGCTGGAGCGCCCAGGAGATCGCTCCGGGCGTCCGGATGGACCACTACCTGGTCGTCGCGCACAGCGTGGCCGAGCCGCCGCAACCGGATGTCACGCGCGCGGTGGCCGCCGGTGGCAGCACCACCGAGTCGGTCACGTTCGGCACCGGTGAGATGGCCGGCGGGAAGTGGCGCTGGACCATCACGCCGCAGTACCGGGAGTGGACCGGCGAACAGAGCAAGCTCAGCCCGCGGCTGGCCTTCCCCGCCGCACCGGCTGCACCAGCGGCGCCCGCCGATCCGGCGGTGATCGCCGCGCCGGCGGTGCCGCCGGCCTCCCCGTCGGTCTCCGCACCGACACCCGAAGCCGGGGACACCTCGACGGCGCCGGTCCCGGACGTCCGGACCTCGCCCGCCCGCGAACCGGAGAACGTCCCAGCCCCGCCGCAGAGCAGCACACCCGTCGAGGATGAGCCGGACCTGGAGCCCGACCCGTCGGTCTCGGCCTCACCGGAGGGACCGACGAGCCCGGTCGCGCCGTAGGCGCGTGCTCCACCCGTTCGAGCCCTCGGTGGTTTCCACCGGGGCTCGACCCCGTCGCCTCGACGAATCCGGATTTGAGTGCGCGACCGGCGCTCGCTAGGGGTGCATCCCTGCAGGTTATGGGCGTGTCCAGCAGCAACGTGGACGGTTCGGTAGGGACCCTTGAGGCAGAGCGATCCCTCGCCCGGGGTAAACCGTGTGGGTAGATCGTTCCGATTTATGCGTCTACTACGGCGGACGGAAAACCGATCACATCGGACATCTCTATCAGGGAACGTTGTATGAACGCCAGCTCAGCCTGTTCCGGCGTCCGAGGAGGAACGAGCCGCATGCCACATCTGAGCGATCCGCCCGCGGCCACCGCCCCGGGGGTGCACTCGTGATGCGGCGTGACGTCCTGTCGAAGGCGGGCAAGGACGCCGGGCCGGGACGAGGACGGGACGAGGACGTACGGATCGAACTGAGCACCGCGGATCACGAAGAGCCGACCTGGGACGTCCGCAGTCCCCGCAAGAGCCGGTTCGACCGGCGGTCCCGGACCATCCTGGGGGTGGCCGCGCTCGCCGCGATGCTCGCCAACGCCGGAGCTGCCTGGGCGTACTGGCGGATCACCGAGCCGCAGCCGGCCGCCGCGCCCGGTGCGGTGGCGCTCGACCTGGTGCTGCGCGGGCGCAACGACCTGAACCGGACGCTGCGGCCGGGTGGCACCGGCGACCTGCTGGTGACGGTCTCCAACGAGAAGAAGCTGCCGATCCGGATCACCACGATCCGGATGGGGCCCGGCACCGTGCTGGCCGACCCGGAGCACCGCGAGGCCGGGTGCGTCGATCCGGACCTGCGGTTGCGCCGGCCCGCGTACCCGGTCTCCTGGGAGGTCGCCGGCAACACGGTGGGTGCGTTCACCGTGGACGGCGCCCTGACCATGCCGCGCGGGGTGCCGGCGGCGTGCGTGGGCGCGACGTTCACCGTGCCGCTGCGGGCGCAGGGCGTGCAGCGCTGAGGTTTCCGCCGCCCGGATCCGGGTCACACTCCGGTCATGACCAGGATTTCGGTAGTGACCGGCGCGAGTGGCGGCATCGGCCGGGCGGTCGCCCGCCGTCTGGCGGCCCGGGGCGACACGGTGGCCCTGCTGGCTCGCGGCGAGGACGGCCTGGCCGGGGCGGCTGAGGACGTACGCCGGGCCGGTGGCACCGCGCTGCCGATCGAGGTGGACATGGCCGACCACGAGGCGGTGGACGCCGCGGCGGAACGGGTGGAGAAGGAGCTCGGCCCGATCGGGCTCTGGGTCAACAACGCGTTCAGCAGCGTCTTCGCCCCGTTCGTCGAGATCGAGATGCCGGAGTTCGTCCGCACCACCGAGGTCAGCTACCTGGGGTACGTCTTCGGCACCAAGGCCGCGCTGTCCCGGATGCGCACCCGGGACTCCGGCACGATCGTGCAGGTCGGGTCGGCGCTGGCCTATCGGGGGATCCCGCTGCAGAGCGCGTACTGCGGGGCCAAGCACGCGATCCAGGGCTTCACCGAGTCGCTGCGGGTCGAGCTGCTGCACGAGAAGAGCAACGTGCACGTGACGATGGTGCAGATGCCGGCGGTGAACACCCCGCAGTTCGGCTGGGTGCTGTCCAAGCTGCCGAAGAAGGCCCAGCCGGTGGCGCCGATCTACCAGCCCGAGGTGGCCGCCCGCGCCGTCGAGTACGCCGCCGACCACCCGAAACGCCGCGAGTACTGGGTCGGCGGGTCGACCGCGCTGACCCTGGCCGCGAACGCGGTGGCACCCGGGGTGCTGGACCGGTACCTGGCCCTGACCGGGTTCAAGGGGCAGCAGACCGACGAGACCCGGCCGGCGAGCCAGCCGGCCAACCTGTGGGAGCCGGCCGACGGGGCGGGTCAGCCGGACGCCGGCGCGCACGGCGCGTTCGACGACAAGGCCACCGACCGGAGTCTCCAGCTGTGGGCGTCGCAGCACCACGGCTTCCTGGCCGCGGTCGGCGGCGGCCTGCTCGCGGCCGGTGCCGCGTGGGCGTTCAACCGGCGCTGAGCTCAGCGACACCCCGCCACCTGTGCACGACCCCGCGGCGCGGTCCCGGCTCCGGCTCACTCTCAGGGGTGCCTCCGCGTGGCGGAGGCACCCCTGAGAGCCAGCCAGTCACCCGCCGCCGTCGCGACTTCCGGCCCGCCGCATGGGTTGGGGTTGACCGCTACCACCCACGGACGTCGCCCCGGAGGGCTTCGCGTTCGGGACGCGCCAGCGGCCTGCGGAGCCCGCAGGGGTCCCGGCGGGAGCGACGATCTGAACCCCGGCGGACGCACGACATCTGGAATTTGATCTTGATCTTGGGAAGGCGATCAGGCGTTGATGCGGTCGTCCCAGTAGCGGCGCTCGATCTCCGCCGGGTCCGAGACCACTGCGGTGTGTAACACCGCGCGAGCACGCTCGGTAGCGGCAAACGCCAGCTGGACGTCGTGACTCGCTGCCTCGATACCGTCGGCGACGACCTTGGCGGTCACGTCGCCATACGTGCGGGCGTCGTGGACCTCACGCTCGTGGATCAACGCGGCCTCGTGCTCGCGCAGTCGCGCCGACCGTGCCTCGTTGCGCTCGTAGGCGTTGCCCCGGGAGACGAACTTGAGCCCGATCGCGGCGCAGTCCAGGGCCATCAGCAGCAACGCGATGCCCAGATAGTGGATGCCGACGCCCCAGAAGTCCGCGGTGACCAGGTGCCACATCGCGGCGGTCCGCGCGCCGAAACCGGAATCCCCGCGCACCGCGGCGGCGTTGCCGGCCCGCTCGGTCGCCGCCAGAGCCGACAGCCTGGACTGCTCGGCGGCCCGGGCGACCCGCTCCGGCCGCTGGTCGCGCTGCAGCTCGGCGGCCTGCCGGTCGAGCGCGGTGGCCTGCACGTCCAGGGACCGGGAGCGGCGCACCAGGTCGTAGCAGTAGCCGCCGCGCGGGCAACCGGGACTGTGCGTGACGCCGGAACCGGCCGAGTCGGCCAGCGCCTGCCGATACAGCGTGCGAGCATCGCGGCGTTTTCCGGCCGCCCGGTCACTCAGCGCACGCACCGCCGCGTCGTCGCCGGTCGTCTGCCGCCGCAGCTCGGCGAGCCGGGCCTGATAGCCGGCCACCGCCCCGCTCGCGTCCAGCCGGCTGAGGTCGGAGCTGTGCGTGACGGCGAGCCGGGCGTCGAGCTCACCGCGGTACCGGGCCAGCATCAGCGGCTCCGTGACCACCAGCGCGAAGAGCAGCGCCAGTCCGATCCGGCCCAGATAGAGGCCCAGGGTCGGCGGGCGCAGCAACTGATCCGGATCGGTCGAGTCGAGCCGGTCGTAGTTGATCTGGACCCGGCCGACCACGGCCCGGTCGTAGGCGACCACGCCGATCGCGACCAGCGGGCCGAACAGCCACTGGTACCAGGGATGCCGGTAGCCGCTGCTGGCGTCGATGAAGGCGGCGCCACCGATCGTGGCGTAGCCGAAGTAGAGCAGGATGAAGACGCCGATCGAGCGGTACAACACGCGATCCGAGTGCGTCGCCACGCTGCGCGGATTCACGTTCGCCACCCGCAGGAGCAGGTGCCCGAGGCCCGTGCGCATGCGGTCGAGTCTGGTGGACCCGGCCGCCGCGCGGACCCGGAACGCTCAGATCAGCCCAGGCTCTCCGGGTTCGTGATCAGTGCCCGGAGCAGAACCTGTGCCGAGAGCGTCTGCAGCTGCGGGGTCACGTCCAGAGCCGGCTCGGCGCCGTCCGCCGCGCCGCCGGAGAGGTTCGTGACCTGCATGGACCGGGCGGCATAGACCGCGCCGCCGCCACCGTCGGTGTCGGAGATCTCGACGAGCCGGTCCAGCCGGGCGCCGACCGCGGCGGCGTAGTCACGGGCCCGGCTCAGCGCGTCGCCGATCGCCGCGCGGCGCACCGCGGCACCGGCCGGGCTGCCCGGCCGCAACCGCCACCACGGGCCGGACAGCGACACCAGGCCGTCACCGGCGAGCCGGGTCATCAGCTCACCGAGGATGGCAAAATCGGTCACCGTCACCGTGGTGCTGATCTGGCCGTGGTACCGGGTCACCTTCTCGCCGCGCCGGAACTCGGGATAGACGTTCATCCCGGAGGTCTCCCGGCGCAGACCGGCCTGGTCGTAGGAGTCCAGCAGCGTGTCGATGCCGGCCGAGCGCTCGGTCAACCGGCGGACCACCAGCGGCCGGTCACGGTCGGCCGCGGACACCGTCACCTGGAAGGTGGCCTCGTCCGGCGGCACCTCGTGAACGGCCTCACCACGGACGACGACGACCGGCTGGTCCACGAGCACTCCTGTTCTCCCACGACGGCGGATCAGAGACGGCGGGTCAGAACGGTTCGGCGAGACGGTCGGCGGCCGCGGCCACCCGCTCGTCGGTGGCGGTCAGCGCGATCCGGACGTGCTGCGCGGCGGCCGGGCCGTAGAACGCGCCCGGCGCGGCCAGGATCCCGCGTTTGGCCAGCCGGTCGACGGTCTGCCAGCAGTCCTCGCCCCGGGTCGCCCAGAGGTACAGCCCGGCCTCCGAGTGGCTGATCGCGAAACCGGCCTCGGTCAGCGCGGCACGCAGGGTCTCGCGGCGAGCCGCATACCGCGCGCGCTGCACGACCACGTGCTCCTCGTCGCCCAGCGCGGCGACCATGGCCGCCTGCACCGGGGCCGGCGGGATCATGCCGGCGTGCTTGCGCACCGCGAGCAGCTCGGCGATCAGGGCCGGATCGCCACCGACGAAACCGGCCCGGTAACCGGCCAGGTTGGACCGCTTGGAGAGCGAGTGGACGGCCAGCACGCTGGTGTAGTCGCCGCCGGTCACCTCGTCGGAGAGCACCGACACCGGCTCGGACTCCCAGCCCAGCGACAGGTAGCACTCGTCGCTGGCCACCACGGCGCCGCGCTCGCGGGCCCAGGCGACCACCTTGCGCAGGTGCTCGGCGGGCAGCACCCGGCCGGTCGGGTTGGACGGCGAGTTGATCCAGACCAGCTTGACCCGGGCCGGGCCGGCCGCGGTGAGCGCGTCGGAACGGATCACCTCGGCGCCGGCCAGGCGGACACCGACCTCGTACGTCGGGTAGCAGACCTGCGGGATCACCACCGCGTCGCCGGGGCCGACGCCGAGCAGCGTCGGCAGCCAGGCGACAAGTTCCTTGGAACCGATGGTGGGCAGCACGCCCAGCTCACCGGAGGCGTGACAGGACCGGGCCAGCCAGCCCGCGATGGCGGCACGCAGCTTCGGCGTGCCCGCGGTCAGCGGATAGCCCGGCGAGTCGACCGCCTCGACGAGGGCCTGCCGGATGACCGCGGGGACCGAGTCGACCGGCGTGCCGACCGAGAGGTCGACGATGCCGTCCGGGTGGGACGCGGCGAGAGTCTTGGCCGGCTCCAGCAGGTCCCAGGGGAAATCCGGCAGGGCCGACGACAGAGCGCTCAGTGTGCGTCCCCGCGCGGCGGCTGGGCCAGGATGAACGGCGTGTCCTTGTCGATCTTGCCGACCTTGGAGGCGCCACCGGGCGAGCCGAGGTCCTCGAAGAACTCGTAGTTCGCGTTCGTGTAGTCCTTCCACTGCTCCGGGACGTCGTCCTCGTAGAAGATCGCCTCGACCGGGCAGACCGGCTCACAGGCCCCGCAGTCGACGCACTCATCGGGGTGGATGTAGAGCATCCGGTTGCCCTCGTAAATGCAGTCGACCGGGCACTCTTCGATGCACGCCTTGTCGAGAACATCGAGGCAGGGCTCAGCGATGATGTAGGTCACGGGTCTTTCCCTTCAAAGCCACGCCGCGGGGACCGCCGACGACAAATGCAGAGCCTAGTATTCCCGCCGAGGGAGGTAATGCGTGCTCCGACAGCAGGATGTGGGACACCGTGTGGTGGTACGGCGAATTGTAGGCGTATCCAATGATCGACCGCTCTTCACGGATGCGCTGGGCGAGCTCGTCGACCTCACGGAGACCGATCTCACCATAGCGACCGACAAGGGAACCCTGCGGGTGCCGCTGCGCGAGGTGCACCGGGCCAAGCGGGTCCCGCCGGCCAGCCGCCCGCACGCCGCCGCGGTGATCGCCCTCGAGCTCGCCGCCGACCAGGCCTGGCCCGCGCCGGTCCGCGCCAAGCTGGGCAACTGGCTGCTGCGCGCCGCGGACAACTGGACCGGCCGGGCGAACTCGGCGCTCGCGGTCGGCGACCCGGACCGGCCCCTCGACGCGGCGATCGACGCTGTCGAACGCTGGTACCACGACCACGGCCAGCGCCCGCTGATCAACGCGCCGATGCCGCTGGCCGCGCCGGTCAACGCGACACTCGACGCGCGCGGCTGGTCGGCCCGGCCGCTCACCCTGGTGCAGACCAGCCCGCTGGCCCCGATCCTGGCCGCGCCGGCCCGCACCGACCTGCCACCCGTCGACCTGGCCGACTCCCCCGGCGACGACTGGTACGCGATGGTCGCCGAGCACAAGGGCACCCTGCCGGCCTCCGCGATCCGGATCCTCAACGGCGTACCGGAAAAGGTCTTCGCGCACGTCCGGGACGCGGACGGTGACCTGCTCGCGGTCGCCCGCGGCGCGATCACCGGACCGGACCGCTGGCTGGGCGTGGCGCTGCTGCAGACCGCACCGGCCGCGCGCCGGCGCGGCCTGGGCCGGCACGTGGTCCGCGGGCTGGCGCAGTGGGCCGCACAGCACGGGTCGTCGCGCGCCTACCTCCAGGTGGAGGAGCGGAACACGGCGGCGGTCGCGCTCTACGGCCGGATGGGCTTCAGCACCCACCACACCTACCTGACCCGGGAAGCCCCGATCAGCTAGCGGCGGACGACCCGGCGGGGCCGCGCGGTCCGGGCCCGGCTGTAGGCCTGCAGCGAACGGGAGCGGAAGTCGCGGCCCAGCATGACCGCGATCCCGTACCCGATCGCCGAGCCGGCGACGGCGCACGCGGCGTAGAGCCAGATCTGCGCGAAGAAGTCGCCGCCGCCGTTCGCGAACGGCTCGCTGCCGCTGATGAACGGTCCCAGCAGGACGGTCAGCAGCATCCCGCCGAGCGCGCCGCCGCCGACGTCGGGCAGCCAGTCGGCGGACCGCCGGCTCTGCGACCAGACGAAGGTCAGGGTGCCCAGCAAGACCGCGACCAGACCGAACATGACGATGGAACCACGGCTCTGAGCGGTGTCCGTACTGTCGAATCCGATGCGGACGACCAGTCTGGTCACCGCGTTGATCACGAACAGGGCGACCGCCAGCACCGTGATCCGGAACCAGCGCTGCTGCGTCATCAAGTCCTCCCGGGGAACGAATCGTGGCCGGGATCGTAGCGCCGGACGAACCCGCGGCGCTCGATCTCCCGGTCATCTTCGCGGATGGTGCGCGGGAGTTCCTAGAGGCGGGCTGAGAGTCGTCTGAGAAATCAGCCCTGCCTGATCGGCTTCATGATCATTTTGTACGCGTAGAACGCGAACGACAGGCTGCCGGCCAGGATCATCACCAGCGCCACCCAGTTGTCGCCGCCGAGCAGATAGTCGCCCTCGGCGGTCCGGGTGCCGGCCGCGCCCAGCATCAGCAGGGTCCAGAGTGCCCACGGCACGCCGATCCCCCAGCTGCGCCCGATCGTGGTGACCGCCAGCCAGGCCAGCCCCAGGTTGGCGCCGACGGTGAGCGGGACGGCCAGGCCGGTCAGCGCGCCGCCGCCGGTCCAGATCGCGGCGTCACCGTGGAACAGCCCGGTCACGCCGCCCACCCGCAGCACGCTCAGCTCGACCTCGAGCAGCGTGGTGACCAGCGTGGCGACCACGCTGATCAGCACGCCGGCGGTGCGCAGCGCGACGTCCCAGACCGGCCGGCCGGCGGCGGGGGTGGCCTCGACCTGCTGCCCGGGCGCCTCCGACACGGTCATGACCCGTCCAGGTCCAGACCGGCGAACAGGTCGGTCTCCCACTTGTGCGGGCCCTCGCCCGGGCCGCGCTCGCCCTTGACCAGCGTGTAGTACTCCACGCCCATGAACTCGCCGCCGAAGTCGCCGGCCATGCCGTAGAGCCAGGAGTTGTCCGGGATCTGGCTGGCGTGCGCGCGCATCGCCGCGGTCTTCTTCGCGTGGTGGTCGGTGCCGTCCATGCGGGCCGCGATCTCGTCGTCCGGCGTGCCGAACGGCATCTCGTCGACGCTCTCCACGTCGGCGAACGGGTTGTTCTCCGACTCCTTGAACGCCTCCATGCCGTCGCGCAGCACGCTCAGCGGCATCGCGGTCCAGTAGATCTTCTCCGGGGCGTCCGGGCCGGCCAGCTCGGCGGCGCGCATCGCGACCCGGTGCGCCTGAATGTGGTCCGGGTGACCGTAGAAGCCGTTCGCGTCATAGGTGATCATCACCTGCGGGCGCAGCTCGCGCATGATCTCGACCAGGTGCGCGGCGGCCTCGTCCAGGTCGGCGCCCCAGAAGGCGCGCGGGTGCTGGTTGGTGGGCAGGCCCATCATGCCGGAGTCGCGGTAGCGCCCCGGGCCGCCGAGCATGCGGTGATCGGTGACGCCCAGCGCGGCACAGGCGCGCTCCCACTCGACGAGGCGGTACCCCCCGAGCTGGTCGGCCTCGGCCGCGGCGAGCTGCGACAGCGCCGGGACGTGGATCTCGCCCTCCTCGCCGAGGGTGCAGGTCACCAGCGTCACGTGGGCGCCGGTCGAGACGTAGTGCGCCATGGTCGCGCCGGTCCCGATGACCTCGTCGTCGGGGTGGGCGTGCACCAGCAGCAGGCGGCGGGCGGGCAGCGAATCGGAAGCGGTCCGGTCGAGCGTCACGGCCGATACTGTACGCGCGACCACCGACCGGTTCGCCCGACGAGCCCACGGTTTACCCCGCGAGGGCACACCTTGATCAGCGATGCTGAGGTCGTGGACTACCCCGGACTCGCCGGGCGCACCGGCGGCTTCCGCCACGGCGCCCCGCACGCCGTCAAGGTCGGCGCCGACGGAGCGCGGGTGACCTTCCTGCGCTCGTCCGGCCCGGCCGACCCGGAGGCCGGCCTCTGGCTGCTCGACCTGGCCGGCGACGGCGCCGAACGGCTCGTCGCGCCGGGGCCGATCGAGGCGTACGCGATGGACCGGGACGCCCGGACCGCGGCCTTCACCCGCGGCGGCGAGCTGTTCCGCGCCGACCTGACCACCGGCGCGGTCACCGCGATCGCGACCGCCGGGCCGGTGTCCGACCCACGGCCCGACCCGCTGGGTGTCCGGATCGGATACGTCACCGACGCCGGCGGGTCGGCGACCCTGCGGGTCAGCGGCCCGGACGGCGACCGGCTGCTGGCCGGCGAGCCCGGATACGCCTGGCGCGAGCGCGGCGGCAGCATCGCCTGGGGCGTGCCCGGCGCCACCGCGGGCGGCTTCGGCCGGACCCGGGGCTGGTGGTGGGCCCCGGACGGCGGCCAGGTGCTGGCCGTCCGGAGCGCCGCGGCGACCAGCCTGCACCTGCTCGACCTGACCGACGGCTGGGTGGACGTGCACTGGGACCGGGAGACGTACCCGCACCTGGCCCAGGTGCGCTGGGACGGCGGCGGGCCGCTGATCACCGTGCTGCGCCGGATGCAGCAGCACGGCCTGGTGCTCTCGGTCGACCCGCGCACCGGGGAGAGCCAGGTGCACGCGGAGCTCGCCGACGCCCGCTGGGTGGAACCGATCCCGGGGACGCCGCGGCACCTGCCGGACGGGCGGGTGCTGGTCGGCGGGGAGCTGGCACACGACGGGTTCGACGCGCGGTGCCTGTTCGCCGACGGCAGCCTGCTCACCCCGCCCGGCCTCTACGTACGCCGGGTGGCCGGCACGCTGCCCCGCCCGGGCGGCGCGGCCGGGGCACCCGACCTGATCGTGGAGGGCAGCCTCGGTGATCCGGCACTGCGCGAGATCTTCCGGGTGCGTACCTCGCTGGGCGGGGGCGGGCCCGAGGTGACCCGGCTGGCCGGGGCCGCCGACGAGCTCGCCACCGGCGGGGACGTGCTGGTCGCCGGGGCGCGGGTGTGGCGCGGGGACCGGCCGGCCGGGACGCTGCGGTCGGTGGCGGCGGCGCTGCCGTACGCGCCGGCGCCGGTGCTGGAACGGGTCACCGACCGGCGGTTGCCGGCCGCCGTGCTCTATCCGTCCGGGTTCGTCGGCGGCGGCCTGCCGGTCCTGGTCGCGCTCGGCGACGGGCCGGGGCATCAGCAGGTGCGGGCCGACCCGGCCGCCTGGCAGGAGCGGCAGTGGTGGGCCGACGCCGGGTTCGCCGTGGTCAGCGTGGATTCCCGGGGCACGCCCGGCGTCGCGCCGAGCTTCGAGAAGGCGGTGCACCGGCGGCTCGCCGACCTCACCCTGACCGACCTGGTGGACGCGCTGCGGGCGCTCACCGGCAAACACCCCGACCTGGACCTGACCCGGGTCGCGGTGCGGGCGGCGGCTGGGCGGCTGGCTGGCCGCGCTCGCGGTGCTGCGCCGGCCGGAGATCTTCCGGTGTGCGGTGGCCCGGGAACCGGTGCTGGACTGGGCCGACCTGCCCCGGGCGACGGCCGAGCGGTATCTCGGCGACCCGGCGGACTCGGCGCACGTGTACCGCAACCACCGGCTGGGCGAGGCGGTGGCGGAGTCCTCCGGGCACGGGCCGGTGCTGCTGGTCGGCGCGGAGCTGCCGGGACTGTCCTCGGTGGCGGCCGCGTCGCTCGACGAGGAGCTGGCCTTCCTGCGGGACGCCGGATCGCCCGAAAGGTAGTCACCGGACAGGCTGTCACGGGACTAGAATGCGGGTGAGCCGGCTTCCGACTGCCCGGAGGTGCCATGACATCCGCCCTCTTCCCCGCCGCCCGTCCCCTGACCGAGTCCGAGTTCCTGGCCCTCGGCGAGACGCCCGAGCGCGTCGAGCTCTTCGACGGCGGCCTGCACGTGACAGTGGCGCCCGGCGTCCTGCACCAGCACGTGACCGGCGAGCTGAAACTCGCGCTGCACCGCGGCGCGGGGCAGGCCGGTCACCACGTGCTCGGCGCGGTCAACGTCCGGCTCCGGCCCGGTCGCATCACCGTCCCCGACCTGGTCGTCACGACCGGGCTCGACTTCGGCGAGCTCGTCGTCGACTCGGCGGCGGTGCGCCTGGTCGGCGAGGTCCTCTCGCCGGCGAGCGCCACGATCGACCGGGTCCTCAAGGCCCACTACTACGCGGCGGCCGGTATCCCCTGGTACCTGCTGGCCGAACCGGACACCGGCACGCTGTGGCTGCACACCCTCGCCGGCGGCCGGTACACCGAGTACGCGAGTGCCGAACCCGGCGAGTTGCTGCGGCTGACCGACCCGGTGGCCGTGACGATCGACCCGGCGGAGTTGCTGCCGCCTGGGTGAGGTGGATGAAAATTGTCGCCCGGTCCGCCTAGGGTCAGGAGCATGAGCCACTTCGATGAGGCGGGCGCGGCGGTGCAGGCCGCGCTCGACGCCGGGGCCCGCTATGCGGACGCCCGCGTCATGGTCTGCCGCACCGAGTCGATGACGGCACGCAACGGCGCCGTCGAGGATCTCGGCTCCGACGAGAGTGCCGGCCTGGGCGTGCGCGCCCTGGTCGGTTCGAGTTGGGGCTTCTACGCCGTCCCGGATCTGTCCGAACCCTCCGCGCGCGCGGCCGGGCGCCGCGCCGCGCAGATCGCCGCGGCCAGCGCCCAGGTGGCCGGTCCCCCGGTCGAGCTGGTGCCGTCCGCGCCGGTGGTGGCGAGCTGGGCCAGCGACTGCAAGGTCGACCCGCTGTCGGTGCCGCTCTCCGACAAGGGTGACCTGCTGGTCCGGGCGACCACGGTGGCCAAGGAGGCGGGCGCCGACCTGGCACAGGCGCACTACGCGGTCTGGGACACCCACAAGTGGTTCGTCTCCAGCGAGGGCCACCGCATCGACCAGCACATCCGGGAGTGCGGCGGCGGGGTGACCGCCACCGCGATCGGCGAGGGCGAGGTCCAGCGCCGCTCACTGCCCGGGCAGTACGGCACCCGCGGCTGGGAGCTGGTCGACGAGCTCGACCTGGTCGGCAACGCGGCGCAGATGGCTGAACAGGCGCGGGCGCTGCTCACCGCGCCGCTCTGCCCGGCCGGCGAGACCTCGCTGATCCTCGGCGGCTCGCAGCTCGCCCTGCAGATCCACGAGTCGGTCGGGCACGCCATCGAGCTGGACCGGATCCTCGGCTGGGAGGCCGCGTTCGCCGGCACCAGCTGGCTCGACCTGAGCAAGCTCGGCGCCCTGCGGTACGGCTCGGACCTGATGAACATCACGATCGATCCGACCTTCCCGGGCGCGCTGGGCAGCTTCGGGTTCGACGACGAGGGCACCCCGGCGGCCAAGCGGCACGCGGTCAAGGACGGCATCTGGGTCGGCGTGCTGGCCGGGCGGGACTCGGCAGCGGTCGCCGGGCTGGACTACGCCGGCAGCGTGCGCTCCGACGGCTGGTCCCGGCTGCCGATGGTGCGGATGACGAACGTCGGGCTGGAGCCCGGCCCGCACACCCTCGACGAGATCATCGCGGCCACCGACGACGGGGTGTTCATGGACGTCAACCGGTCCTGGTCGATCGACGACCGGCGGCTGAACTTCCAGTTCGGCTGCGAGATCGGGTACGAGGTCAAGAACGGGAAGCGGGGCCGGATGCTGCGCAACCCGACCTACACCGGGATCGGCCCGAAGTTCTGGGCGTCGATGGACATGCTCTCCTCCGAGACGATCGCCTGGGGCACGCCGAACTGCGGGAAGGGCCAGCCCGGCCAGGTCGGGCACACCGGTCATCCGGCCGCGCCGGCCCGGTTCACCAACGTCCGGGTGGGAGTGCAGGGATGAGCGCCGAGCTGCAGATCGCGGCGAAGATGATCGAGCTGGTCCGCGAGCTGGCCGGCCGGTCCGCCGAGGCCGAGGTGACGGTCCGGCACGACGCGCTGGCGCTGACCCGGTTCGCCAACTCGGCGATCCACCAGAACATGGCCGAGGCCACCACCGGCGTACGCCTGCGGTTGCACCTGGACGGGCGGACCGCGAGCGGATCGAGCACCCTGACCGGAGCGGACGGGCTGCGCTCGCTGGTCGAGCGGACCATCGCGGCGGCCCGGGTCACCCCGCCCGACCCGTCCTGGGCCGGTCTCACCCGGCCCGCGGCGCTGCACATCTCGGCCGGTCACCCGGGCTCCGGCGAGCGTTCCGGGCTGGAGTTCGGCTTCGACGAGGCGACCGCCCGCGCCACCCCGGGCGAGCGGGCCGAGCGGGTCCGCGCGTTCGTCGACGCGGCCGAGGGCCTGGAGACGGCCGGGTACTGCCGGACCGGGTACGTCTCGGCCGCCTTCGCGAACACCGCGGGCCAGGCCGTCGAGGGCCGGACCGCGGAGGCCGCGATGGACGGCATCGCCCGCACCGGCGGCGCGGACGGCGTGGCGCGGCTGGCCACCTCCCGGCTCGCCGAGCTGGACGGTGCGGTGCTGGGCGCCCGCGCGGCGGTCAAGGCGCGCGCCGCGGCCGAGCCCGCCGAGCTGCCACCGGGGCACTACGAGGTGGTGCTCGAGCCGACCGCGGTCGCCGACCTGCTGCAGAACTTCGCGGTGTTCGGCTTCAACGGCAAGTCGTGGGCGCAGAAGCAGTCGTTCGCCGAGCTCGGCGCGGAACAGTTCGACCCGTCGATCACCATCGTGGACGACCCGCTGGGCAGCCGGGGCGAGCCGGCGCCCGGCCTGCCGTTCGACGACGAGGGCACCCCGGCGCGCTCGCTGGTGCTGGTCCGTGAGGGGGTCACCCGGGCGGTGACGCACGACCGGACGTCCGCGGCCGAGACCGGCGCCGAGTCGACCGGGCACGGGTCGTCGACGTCCCGGTCGTGGGGGCCGTTCGCGTCGCACCTGCGGCTGGAGGCGGGCCCGGTGTCGTCGCCGGGCGGCGGGGACGGGTCGCCGGTGATCGCCGAGTCGGCGCGCCCGCTGGTCGCCCGGATGCGCCGGGGGCTGCTGGTCACCGACCTCTGGTACACCCGGGTGCTGGACCCGAAGACGCTCGTGGTGACCGGCCTGACCCGCAACGGGGTGTGGCTGGTGGAGGACGGGGAGATCGTCCGGCCGGTGAGCAACCTGCGGTTCACCCAGTCGTACCCGCAGGCGCTCAGCCCGGGCCGGGTGCTCGGGATCGGCGCCGAGTCGGTGCTGCTGCCCGACTCGTGGAGCCGCGGACGGTACGCCGCGCCGGCCCTGCACCTGGCGTCCTGGAACATCACCGGGAACGCGTCCGGATAGATCTATTAGCGTATCGGCGATCGTCACTGCGGGCCGGGATGATGCTTTTGTGAACCACATGGCATCCCCGGCCCGCAATCTGTCGGACCGTCGGCGTAACGTGTGCCACACATCACCGTCGCGCGAGGACGGCTGAGCGCGGGGCACCACTGTGTCCGCTACCGGTCGGCCCCGCGCACCTGACGCGGCACCGGCAGGGGGATGCATGACGACGGCAACGAGGCCGGGCGTGCGGGCACGCGCGGCGATCAAGGCACGGACACTCAGGACCGATCGGTGGTGGCTGGCGCCACTGATCACGTTTCTCGGGCTGACCGCCTGGGTGACGTATGCGACGGTCCGGGTCTTCATGCACAAGTGGTTCTACGTGGAGGCCTACCACTACCTGACGCCGTTCTACTCGCCCTGTCTCACCGACCGGTGCGGCGACGCCGCCGAGTTCGGCACTCCCCTGCCGAATTTCTGGCTCATCCCGGAGGCGTCGCTCACCCTGCCGTTCCTGCTGCTCTTCCGGCTGACCTGCTACTACTACCGGAAGGCCTACTACCGGGCGTTCTGGCTGTCGCCGCCGGCCTGCGCGGTGCCCGACCGGCACGAGAAGTACTCCGGCGAGACCCGGTTCCCGCTGGTCTTCCAGAACGCACACCGGTACGCGTTCTACGCCGCCGCGATCATCTCGGTGATCAACACCTGGGACGCGATCCGCGCGCAGGCCACCGGCCTCGGACTCGGCAACGTGATCCTCTGGGTCAACGTGATCATGCTCTGGGCGTACACGCTGTCCTGCCACTCCTGCCGGCACATCGCCGGCGGCCGGCTCAAGCACTTCTCGAAACACCCGGTGCGTTACCGCTTCTGGACGTTCGTGTCGAAGCTGAACACCCGGCACATGCTGCTGGCCTGGGTCACCCTCGGCACCCTCGCGCTGACCGATTTCTACATCATGGCGCTCTCCGCCGACTGGATCTCCGACCTGCGGCTCATCGGTTAGGGGACGAGACGATGACGACAACTCCCACCCGCCACCTGTACGACGTCGTGGTGATCGGAGCCGGCGGGGCCGGGCTGCGCGCCGCGATCGAGGCCCGGCTGGCCGGCAAGAAGACCGCGATCATCTCCAAGTCGCTGTTCGGCAAGGCGCACACCGTGATGGCCGAGGGCGGCGCGGCCGCCGCGATGGGCAACGCGAACAGCCGGGACAACTGGATGGTGCACTTCCGGGACACCATGCGCGGCGGCAAGTTCCTGAACAACTTCCGGATGGCCGAGCTGCACGCCAAGGAGGCACCGGAACGCATCTGGGAGCTGGAGACGTACGGGGCGCTCTTCGACCGGACGAAAGACGGCAAGATCTCCCAGCGCAACTTCGGCGGCCACGAGTACCCCCGGCTCGCCCACGTCGGCGACCGGACCGGCCTGGAGCTGATCCGCACCCTGCAGCAGAAGATCGTCTCGCTGCAGCAGGAGGACTTCGCCGCGACCGGCAGCTACGACGCGCGGATCCGGGTGTTCCAGGAGACCACGATCACCGAGCTGATGCTCGACGGCGACCGGGTGGCCGGCGCGTTCGGCTACGACCGCGAGTCCGGCGACCTGCTGCTCTTCGAGGCGCCCGCGGTGGTGCTCGCCACCGGTGGCGTCGGCCGCAGCTACAAGGTCACCTCGAACTCCTGGGAGTACACCGGCGACGGCCACGCGCTCGCCCTGCGCGCCGGCGCCACGCTGATCAACATGGAGTTCCTGCAGTTCCACCCGACCGGCATGGTCTGGCCGCCGAGCGTGAAGGGCATCCTGGTCACCGAGTCGGTCCGGGGCGACGGCGGGGTGCTGCGCAACTCCGAGGGCAAACGCTTCATGTTCGAGTACGTCCCCGACGTCTTCCGCAAGCAGTACGCGGAGACCGAGGAGGAGGCCGACCGCTGGTACACCGACCCGGACGACAACCGCCGCCCGCCCGAGCTGCTGCCCCGCGACGAGGTGGCCCGGGCGATCAACAGCGAGGTCAAGGCGGGCCGGGGCAGCCCGGCCGGCGGCGTCTTCCTGGACATCTCCACCCGGCTGCCGGCCGAGCAGATCATCCGGCGGCTCCCGTCGATGCACCACCAGTTCAAGGAGCTGGCCGACGTCGACATCACCAAGGAGCCGATGGAGGTCGGCCCGACCTGCCACTACGTGATGGGCGGGGTCGAGGTCGACCCGGATTCCGGCGCCGCGTTCGGCTCGGTGCAGGGCCTGTTCGCCGCCGGTGAGGTGTCCGGCGGCATGCACGGCTCCAACCGGCTGGGCGGCAACTCCCTCTCCGACCTGCTGGTCTTCGGCAAGCGAGCCGGGGAGCACGCGGCGGCGTATCTCGACGCGTTGCCCTCGCGCCCCAAGGTGTCCCGGGTGGACGTGGCCGCGGCGACCGAGGTGGCGCTCGCGCCGCTGGCCCGCGCCGACGGGGAGAACCCGTACACGTTGCAGCAGGACCTGCAGGCGGTGATGGGCGACCTGGTCGGCATCATCCGCCGGGAGGGCGAGCTCAGCGACGCCCTGAAACGCCTGCACGAGATCCGGCTGCGGGTGGCGACCGTCGCGGTCGGCGGCGGCCGGCGCTACAACCCGGGCTGGCACCTGGCCCTCGACCTGCGCAACATGCTCGTCGTCTCGGAGTGCACGGCGAAGGCCGCGCTGGAGCGGGAGGAGTCCCGCGGCGGGCACACCCGGGAGGACTTCCCGAAGATGTCCCCGCAGTGGCGCCGGGTCAACCTGGTCTGCTCGCTCGACGAGGGCGGCCAGGTGCACCTGGAACGCAAGCCGGTTCCGGCCATGCGGCCCGAGCTGTTCGATCTCTTCGAGCGCAGTGAGCTGGCGAAATACCTGACCGACGAGGAGCTGGGGGAAGAGTGAAACGCCACTTTCGCGTCTGGCGGGGCGACTCGTCCGGCGGAGACCTGGAGGACTTCGACGTCGAGGTCAACGAGGGCGAGGTGGTCCTCGACGTGATCCACCGGTTGCAGGCCACCCAGACACCCGACCTGGCCTGCCGGTGGAACTGCAAGGCCGGCAAGTGCGGCTCCTGTTCCATGGAGATCAACGGCATGCCCCGGCTGGGCTGCATGACCCGGATGTCCACGTTCACCGCGGACGAGACGGTCACGATCACCCCGCTGCGGACGTTCCCGGTGATCCGCGACCTGGTCACCGACGTCTCCTTCAACTACGAGAAGGCGCGCGAGACCCCGGCGTTCGCACCGCCGGTCGGCGTCGCCCCCGGTCAGTACCGGATGCAGCAGGTCGACGTGGAACGCAGCCAGGAGTTCCGCAAGTGCATCGAGTGCTTCCTCTGCCAGAACACCTGCCATGTGGTCCGCGACCACGAGGAGAACAAGGAGGCGTTCGCCGGCCCACGCTTCTTCATCCGCGCCGCCGAGCTGGACATGCACCCGCTGGACGCCCGCACCGACCGCAAGCAGCACGCCCAGCAGGGCCAGGGCCTCGGCTTCTGCAACATCACCAAGTGCTGCACCGAGGTCTGCCCGGAACACATCAAGATCACCGACAACGCCATCATCCCGATGAAGGAGCGCGTCGTCGACCGCCGCTACGACCCCCTGGTCCGCCTCGGCCGCAAGATCTTCCGCCGCGACCAGCTCGAGGCCGCCGGCGAGTCCGTCCCGCGCGCCACCCCGGTCACCGCCGAGACCCCCTCCGGCCGCCGCCTGCCGGAGAACCCGCCCCTCGGCCCGGACGGCCGCCTCGACATCGCCGAACTCTCCGCGCCGATCCAGGGCGGCCCGTCCCCGTTCGGCGAGGACATCACGTTCCCCCTCCCCCCAGAACACGTCACCTACCACCACCCCGACCCCTCATAACCCCTTTTTGGTACGAAACGGGAGTCCCGCCCGCAGGCTACGAGCCGAGTCCCGCCCGTGAGGCCGCCGCGACACCGCGCCCCACCGGACCGCCACGCGCCCCCAGACCCCGGCTGGCTCTCAGGGGTGCCTCGGGTCGTCGGAGACACCGCTGGGGGCCAGCCGGGCGCCGGGCGGCGCGCGGCGGCCTGGGCCGTCGGTTGCGCGGCGCGGGCGTTTTAGAGTCGGGGGATGCCGTCTCTTGTCACGCCTGCGCTGACCGCTGGGAGTTTGTCCGGGCTGGTGCAGCCGGAGATCAAGGGCGAGGGTGTGCTGCTGCGGCCGTGGCAGGAGGGTGACCGGGACGCGGTGGTCGCCGGGTTCGCCGATCCGGCGATTCAGCGGTGGCACTGCCGCACCATGAACGAGGACGAGGCCACCGCCTGGATCCTCGGCTGGCCCCGGCGCTGGCATGACGAGACCGATGCCGGATGGGCCATCGTGGACTGCGGCGGGGCGCTCGGTGAGCGGGCCGATGGCGGTGAGGCGCTCGGTGAGCAGGCCAGTGACGATGGGGCCCTCGGTGAGCGGGCCGGTGGCGGTCGGGTGGTGGGGCAGGTCGGGTTGCGGCGGATTGATCTGGCGGAAGGGCTGGCTTCGATCTCCTACTGGGTGCTGCCGGGGTTTCGCGGGCGGCGGTTCGCGCCGCGGGCGCTGGGGGCGCTGACCATCTGGGCCTTCGATGTCCTGGGGCTGCACCGGCTGGAGCTGAGCCACTCGACCGCGAACGGTGCTTCGTGCCGGGTCGCGGTCCAGGCCGGATACCTCGCCGAGGGGATCAAGCGCAGCGAGGCCCGCCACGCGGACGGCTGGCACGACATGCACCAGCACGCCCGCATCAGCACCGACTGACCGGACCGGCCGCACGGCGCCGTCGCGTTGCCGTCCGGCTGGTGCTCACGGTCGCTTCCCGGCCCGGATGACGACCCTCAGCGCCAGCCGAGCCGCTCCCCTATTTGATCTCGATGGGCCCTGCGGCTTCGGAATGTGTCCGGTGTGTTCGCGTGCAGGTGGGTGGTCGATGCCGATGGGGCTGCGGAGGTCCGCGCTCAGTGCTGAAAGGGCGGCAGGGGTCCGCGCTTGGCGCTGGCAGGGCGGCGGAAGTCCGCGCTCGATGCTGAAGGGGCGGCTGGGGTCCGCGGTGGGTCGGGTTGGGGGCGGTGGCGGTCCGCGGTCGGGTTGTGCGTGCGCTCACCGCCCCCGGGTGGGCGGCAGGCGCACGCGATCTGGCAGTGCGGACTCTTACCGCCCTACCCAGGAGCCACCGGCACGTCAACTCGAGCTGACGGGCTTCGGCTGGTGCTGGTGGTCCCCTCAAGGGCCTTGAGAGGACCGTCAGCGCCAGCCGGGTCTCGCGCTGGCCAGCGGCCGTGAGCACCAGCTGGGGGCTCGGGTCGGGTGGTCAGTGGAGGGTGGCCGGCGGGGTGGGGTCGGGGGTGAGGAAGCGCTGGGTGATGGCGATGTCGTGCCAGGTGTCGTGTTTCCAGCCGATGCGGCGGTGGATGCCTACCGGTTCGAAGCCGAACGCGGTGTGCAGGCCCAGGGCGGCGTCGTTCGGGAGGGTGGTCTTGGCGACGGCGACCCGGTAGCCGCGGGTGACCAGCCTGGGGAGCAGGACGTCGTAGAGGGCGCGGCCGGCGCCGGTGCGGCGGCGGTCTTGCTCCAGATAGACGCTGACCTCGCAGGACCAGCGGTAGGCGGCGCGGGTGGCGAACGGGCCGGCATACGCGTAACCGATCACGCCGGATCCGTCCTCGGCGACCAGCCACGCATGGGTGGCGGCTGAGGCGGCGATCCGGGCGGCCATCTCCGCCGGGGTGGGCGGCTCGGTCTCGAAGGAGACCGCGGTGTCCAGCACATACGGCCGGTAGATGGCGGCGCAGGCCTCCGCGTCGGCGGCGGTGGCATCCCGGACGATCAGCGGCACGGGCATCTCAGGCGGCTCCCTGGTCGAGGTCGGGTCGCTGGGGCGGATCGGGCTGCTGGGGCGGGTTGGGCTGCTGGGTCAGCCAGTGGGACAGCCCGTCGAGGAGGCGGTCCAGGCCGAAGGTGAAGGCGTCGTCGAGCAGGCGGTCGGGGTCGGGGCCGCCGACGCCGTTCTCCGCAAGCCAGCGCTCGACGTGCGGGTAGGTGCTCGCCGTTCGCTCGATCGCCGGCAGGACCGACTCGGCGACGCCGGCGAGCGTGGAGCCGGCCCGGCGGGCGGCGGCGGTCATGGCCGCCTCGGTGGTCGCCGCGCCGATCGCGTGGGAGTGCAGGAGCGACCCCGCGTACGAAATCTGCAGTCCCTGGAAACCCGCGGCGGTGAACAGCGCCACGGTCCGGTCCCCCATCCGCATCGCGTTGGGTCCGACGGTGGGACGGGCGCCGAGCTGGCCGATCACCCAGGGGTGCCGGAGCAGGGCCGCGCGCATGCCGTTGGCCAGGATCGACGCGCCGATCCGCCAGCCGGTGTCGCCGGGCTCGGGCACGTAGATCTCGCCGAGCACCTCGTCGACGGCGAGCTCGAGAAGTTCGTCCTTGTTGGTGACGTACCAGTACGCCGACGTCGTGCCGGAGCCGAGCTTGGTGCCGAGGCGACGCATGCTCAGGCCGGCCGCGCCCTCGGTGTCGAGCAGCTCGATCGCGGCGCGGACGATCTGCGCACGGCTCAGCGCGGGCTGGTCACCGCGGGTGGTGCGCGGCGGGCG
This sequence comes from Actinoplanes awajinensis subsp. mycoplanecinus, assembly GCF_001509495.1. Lineage (NCBI taxonomy): Bacteria > Bacillati > Actinomycetota > Actinomycetes > Micromonosporales > Micromonosporaceae > Actinoplanes > Actinoplanes awajinensis. The sequence continues at coordinate 65,388 of NZ_LLZH01000282.1, forward strand.
GGTCCACACCGAGTCCGGGAGGTCGGGCATCTCCCCATCATAATGATCGTCGTACACCGTTCGATTGACTGGTACGTTGTACTAGACCTCGAACACCGTACGAGAAAGGTCTGTCGATGCCCGAGCGCGACCCCCGACGCTGGCTGATCCTCGGCGTGCTGTGCCTGAGCATGCTCGTGGTCGTCGTCGACAACATGGTGCTGAACATCGCGATCCCGGCCCTGATCCGCGACCTCGGGGCGAGCACCGCCGAGATCCAGTGGATCATCGACGCCTACATCCTGGTCTTCGCCGGGCTGCTGCTCACCGCGGGCGCGCTCTCCGACCGGCACGGGCGGCGTCGCGGGCTGGTGATCGGCCTGGTGCTGTTCGGCGGCGCGTCGCTGCTGGCCACGCTGAGCCAGACGGCCGGTCAGCTGATCGCGACCCGTGGCCTGATGGGCGTCGGCGCGGCATTCCTGATGCCCGGCACCCTGTCCATCCTCACCACGGTCTTCGACGACGCGGAGCGCAAGAAGGCGATCGCGATCTGGGGCTCGGTGCTGATGGTCGGTGCGCTCGGCGGGCCCAGCCTGGGCGGCCTGCTGCTGGAACACTTCTGGTGGGGCTCGGTCTTCCTGATGAACATCCCGATCGCCGCGCTCGGCGTGCTGGCCGCACTGGTGATCATCCCGGAGTCGCGCGGCCCGGCCGGGCCACCCGACCTGGTCGGCGCACTGACCTCGACGATCGGAATGACCGCCGTGGTCTGGGCGGTCATCTCGGCGCCGGCCACGGGCTGGGGCTCGGCCCGGACACTGGGCGGGATCGCGGTCGCCGCCGTCGCACTGACCGGCTTCGCGCTCTGGGAACGGCACACCGACGAGCCGATGCTGCCGCTCGCGCTGTTCCGCGATCGGAACTTCGCCGGGGCCAGCCTCTCGCTCGTGCTGCTCTCCTTCTCGGCCGGCGGGGTGATGCTCGCGCTCACCCAGTACGTGCAGTTCGTGCTCGGGTACCCGCCGCTGCGGGCCGGCTTCGCGTTCGTCCCGATGATCATCAGTGGACTGATCTTCAACGGGGTCGGCGTGGTGGTGGACAAGCGGTTCGGCGCCCGGGTGGCGCTGGTGCTCGGGCTGCTGCTGATGGGCGGCGGGTTCGGGGTGCTGGCCTCGCTCGGGCCGGACGACGGCTACCTGACCCTGGCGTCCGCGCTCGTGGTGATCGGGGCGGGCAGCGGCATCGCGACACCGGCCGCGGTCGGGACGCTGCTCGGGGCGCTGCCGAAGGAGCGGGCCGGTGTCGGCTCGGCGGTGAACGACACGGTGCAGCAGATCGGGGCGGCGCTGTCGGTGGCGGTGCTGGGCAGTGTGCTGACCACGGCGTACCGGGCGGCGATGCCCGGCGACGCGCTGGCGACGGCACGGGACTCGATCGGGGACGCGCTGCGGCTCGGCGATCCGGCGCTGGCCCGGATCGCGCGGGACGCGTTCGTCGACGCGATCGCCACCACCTCGTGGGTCGGCGTGGTGGGCGGGGTGGCGGCCGCGATCGTGGCGGCCGCCGTGCTCCGGCCGGTCGCACCCACCGGCGCCGGAGAGCCGTCGAACGTCAGTACTAACATGGCGGCATGAGCAGCGCCTATCAGCCTTCGATGCTCGACCTGATGTCCTCGGCGACCCTCGAGCCGCTGTCCGGGGCGACCCGGCACCGGCTCACCGCCGGGGCCTGGGTCGACGTGCTGCCCGGCTGGCTGCACGGGTCCGACGCGGTGTTCGCGGCACTGCTCGAGATCGACTGGCGGGCCGAGCGGCGGCAGATGTATGACGACGTGGTCGACGTGCCCCGGCTGCTGCGGTGGTTCCGCGAGGAGGAGACCCTGCCGCACCCCTCGCTGACCGAGGCCCGCGCGGCGCTGAACGCGCATTACGCCGACGAGCTGGGCGAGGAGTTCACCACCGCCGGGATGTGTCTCTACCGGGACGGGCGGGACAGCGTCGCCTGGCACGGTGACACCATCGGGCGGTCGGCCACCGAGGACACCATGGTCGCGATCGTGTCGGTCGGGTCGCCGCGCAACCTGCTGCTGCGGCCGCGCGCGGGCGGGCACGAGACGCTGCGGTTCCCGCTGGGCCACGGGGATCTGATCGTGATGGGCGGCTCCTGTCAGCGGACCTGGGAGCACGCGGTGCCGAAGACGGCGCGGGCCGTCGGGCCCCGGGCGAGTGTGCAATTCCGGCCACGAGGCGTGGCCTGACGACGACCGAACGACCCAAGACGCCGCCGAGTGACCCGGGATACACCCGGGCACGGCGGCGTTTTTGCTGATCACACCGGGTACGCGACGCTCCGGGTCGCGGCAGGTAACGGGGATGTTGCAAGTAGTTGACGATCCCGATCAGAAAGTTACACTCCTAGTGTAAATAGTTGACCATCACTCTCCACTGTGGATTTTTGCTGTCCGGACGAGGTGGCCATGTCGACGGAAAACACTGCTCACGAGCTTGCTCTCGACCATATGACGGTTCGCTTCGGCGGGCTGACCGCGCTCGACGACGTCTCCCTGCGGGTGCCCTCCGGGCGGATCGTCGGGGTGATCGGACCGAACGGCGCCGGCAAGACCACGCTCTTCAACGTCATCTGCGGATTCGTCACCCCGGCGGCCGGGGAGATCACCCTGGACGGGCGGGCCTGGCGACCCCGGCCGCACCAGCTGAACCGGCTCGGCATCGCCCGCACGCTGCAGGGGGTCGGTCAGTTCGGCGGGCTCACCGTGCTGGAGAACGTGCAGGTCGGTGCGCGCGGGCACCGCTCGACAGGCGAACGGGCCGGCCGGGAAGAAAAGAGCCGGGAGAGAAAGGGCCGGGAGAAAAGGGGCCGGGAGAAGCAGTCCGAGATGGACGCTCTCGAGGCCCTGGAGAGGTGCGGTGTCGCGGACTACGCCCACCGGCTCCCGGGTGCGCTGCCCTACGCGATCCGGAAACGGGTCGAGCTGGCCCGGGCCCTCGCCTCCCGGCCACGGATCCTGATGCTCGACGAGCCGGCCGGCGGGCTGGACCCCGAGGAGATCCGCTGGCTTGCCGAGCTGATCAAGGGGGCGGGCACCACCGTCCTGCTCGTCGAGCACCACATGGACCTGGTCATGTCGGTCTGCGACGAGATCCTGGTCCTCGACTTCGGCAAACCGATCGCGCTCGGCACCCCGGCCGAGATCAGCGCCGACGACAAGGTCACCGAGGCGTATCTGGGGGCGGCGGCATGACCGGCGCGGGAGCGCTGCTCCAGGTGGACGGGCTGACCGCCGGGTACGGCGCGGCGCCGGTCCTGCACGACGTCCGGCTCAGCGTGCCGTCCGGCGCGATCATCGCGGTGCTCGGCGCGAACGGCGCCGGCAAGACCACCCTGCTGCGCACCCTGTCCGGCCTGCTCCGGGCGGCGCGCGGCAGCGTGGTCTTCGACGGCGAGGACCTGCGCGGGGTCAAGGTGGAGCACCTGGTCCGGCGCGGGATCGCGCACGTGCCGGAGGGCCGCGGGGTGGTCACCGAGCTGACCGTCGACGAGAACCTGCGGCTCGGCGGGTTGTGGCGGCGCGACCGCCTCGACGCGGCGCGCGCCCTGGACGAGGTCTACGACCTCTTTCCGGCGCTGGCACAACGGCGTGCCAGCGCCGGTCACCAGCTCTCCGGCGGTGAACGGCAGATGCTCGCGCTGGGCCGGGCCCTGATCGGCCGGCCCCGGCTGCTGCTGCTCGACGAGCCGTCGCTGGGTCTGGCGCCCCGGATCACCGCCCAGATCATGGCGCTGCTGCGGGACCTGCGGGAACGTACCGGCCTGACCGTGCTGCTGGTCGAGCAGAACGTGCGCAGCGCACTGTCCATCGCGGACGAGGGCGTGGTGCTGTCGCTGGGCCGGGTGGTCACCCGCAACAACGCGGCGGAACTGCGCGACGACGCCGACCTGCGCCACGCCTACCTCGGCTTCTGACCGGAGGAACCATGGACAGATTCGTCTACCTGACTTTCGACGGGCTGAGCCGGGGCGCGGTCTACGCCGCGTTCGCGCTGGCCCTGGTGCTGATCTGGCGGGCCGCCCGGATCGTCAACTTCGCACAGGGCGCGATGGCGGTGGCCGCCGTCTACGTGGCCTACTCGGTCACCGACGCGACCGGGTCGTACTGGCTGGGGTTCGTCGCGGCGATCGTGTTCGGGCTGCTGCTCGGGGTGGCGGTGGAGAAGACCGTGATGCGGTTCGTCGACCACTCGTCGCCGCTCAACGGGGTGGTGGTCGCGCTCGGCCTGGTCCTGATCGTGCAGGGGGTGCTCGGCATCCTGTTCGGCAACGAGTACCGGCCGATCGAGACCCCGTTCCGGCGGGACGCCTTCGAGGTCGGCGGGATCGCGCTGCTCAGCCGGTACGACGTGTTCGTCTTCGCCGCGGTGGGCGCGGTGGTCGTCGCGCTCACGCTGCTGTTCACCCGTACGGCGGTGGGGCTGCGGATGCGGGCCGCCGCGTTCGCCCCCGACGTGTCCCGGCTGCTCGGTGTGCCGGTCGGCGGGATGCTGACGCTGGGCTGGGCGCTCGCCGCCGCGGTCGGGTCGCTGGCCGGGATGCTCGTGGTGCCGACCGAGCTGGGGCTGCACCCGACCGCGATGGACGTGGTGTTCGTGTCCGCGTTCACCGCCGCCGTGGTGGGCGGGCTGGACAGCCCGATCGGCGCGGTCACCGGTGGCCTGGTGGTCGGCCTGCTGCTCTCCTACGTCAGCGGCTACCTGGGCGCCACTGTCGCGCCGATGGCGGTGCTGTTCCTGCTCGTCGCGGTGCTGCTGGGCCGGCCGGGTGGTCTCTTCTCCAGTTCGAAAGCGAGGCTGGCATGACCGACCTGCGGGAGAAGAGCGTGGCTCCGGTCGTACCGGAAAAGGTCGGTCGGAAGAGGCGGATCCCGCCGGCGGTGGCAATTCTGCTCGGCGCGGCCCTGATCCTGATCTTGACCTATGCGTTGCCGCCGTTCCGGAACTATCAGCTGGCCACGGTCGGCGCCTACTTCACCGTGACCGCCGGGCTGACCGTCCTGACCGGACTGAACGGCCAGCTGTCGCTCGGGCACGGCGCGCTGATGGCGACCGGCGCCTACACGTTCGCGCTGACCCAGAACCGGTGGCTGTCGATGCCGCTGAGCGTGCTGGCCGCGATCGTGGTCACGACGCTGGCGGGCGTGGTGATCGGGCTGGCCGCGGCCCGGCTGCGCGGGCCCTACCTGGCCGGGCTCACGCTCGCGGTGGCGGTCGTGGTCCCGTCGGTGACCAGCACGTTCGACACCACGTTCAACAGCGACATGGGTCTGTCGATCGCGCTGGACCCGCCGCCCGGGACGATCCCGATGGAACGCTGGCAGGCCTGGCTCTGCTGGGCCGGCGCGCTGGTCACCGCGTTCCTGCTGGCCACGCTGACCCGGGGCCGGTTCGGGCGGGACATCCGCGCGGTGCGCGACGACGAGACCGCGGCACGCCTGGCCGGGGTGCACGTGGCGCGGACCCAGGTGCTGGCGTTCGTGGTCAGCGCGGCCTGCGCGGGTCTGGCCGGCGCCCTGTTCGCGGTGCTGGCGCAGAGCGTCTCGCCCGGCGCGTTCCCGCTGACCCTGTCGCTGTTCCTGGTGATGGCGATCGTGATCGGCGGCCTGGGCCGGCTGGTCGGCGCGCTGCTCGGCGCGCTGCTGCTGGTCCTGCTGCCGGCGCTGGCACAGACCGCCGGGGAACGCTCCGGCTCGCAACACCTGGAGGGGAACCTCGCCCTGGTGATCTTCGGCGTGGTGCTCGTCGTCGTCATGCTCGCCGCCCCCGGCGGCCTGGCATCCATCAGATTCACTCTCAGGAGGAAATGATGAAACGCACCACGGCGTCCTTGCTCGCCGTCCTCTTGCTGGCCGGAGCGTGTGACAGCTCCGGCGGCGGATCCTCGTCCAGCGACGTACCCGGCGTGACCGACACCGAGATCACCGTCGGCACGCACATGCCGCTGACCGGACCGGCCGCGGCCGGCTACTCCAAGATCGCGCCGGCCACCAAGGCCTACTTCGACTTCGTCAACGCGGCCGGCGGGATCAACGGCCGGAAGATCACCTACAAGGTCAAGGACGACGGTTACAACCCGGCGACCACCCAGCAGGTGGTGCGGGAGCTGGTGCTGCAGGACAAGGTCTTCGCGATCCTGAACGGCCTGGGCACCCCGACGCACTCCGGCGTGCTCGACTTCCTCAAGACCAACAAGGTGCCGGACCTCTTCGTGGCCAGCGGCAGCCGCAGCTGGAACCAGCCGGACAAGTATCCGGGCACGTTCGGCTTCAACCCGGACTACACCGTCGAAGGCAAGATCCTCGGCACCCACGTCAAGGACACCTACACCGGCAAGAAGATCTGCTTCCTCGGCCAGGACGACGACTTCGGGAAGGACAGCCTGGCCGGCATCGAGAAGGTCGTCGGCGCGGTGGCGGCCAAGCAGACGTACGTGACCAGCAACCCGAACGTCGGACCGCAGATGGGCGCGCTCAAGGCCGCGGCCTGCGAGGTCGTCGTGCTGGCCACCGTGCCGGGCTTCACCGCGCTGTCGATCGGCACCGCCGCGAAGATCGGCTTCAAGCCGCAGTTCGTGGTCAGCAACGTGGGCTCCGACCCGGCCACCGTCGGCAAGGCGCTGGGACAGGCCGCGCCGCTGCTGGAGGGTGTGGTGTCGGCGAACTACCTGCCGCTCAACACCGACGACTCCAGCCCGTGGATCCAGCTCTTCAAGAAGGTCAACGACCAGTACAACGCGGGCGCCGAATTCGACAACAACATCGTCTACGGGATGTCGGTGGGATACCTGTTCGTGCAGTCGCTGCAGGCCGCGGGCAAGGACCTGACCCGCGACGGGATCATCGCGGCGGTGCAGAAGAACGGCTTCCAGGGTCCGGGTCTGGTGCCGCTGCGCTTCTCCGACAAGGATCATTCCGGGTACGGCGGGCAGCAGCTCACCAAGGTCGAGGGCGGCAAGGCGGTGTTCATCGGCCAGGCCTACACGACCGACGACGGTGACGGGGCAGTGCAGCCGTACACCGGTCAGGCCGTGACACCGCCGCAGAACGGCATCCCCACGGCGTAATATCCGCACTCAGAGTGCAATAAATCTTGGAGGTTGTGTGATGGCGGATCAGGTAGCGGTCGTGACCGGGGCAAGCCGGGGCATCGGGTTCGCCATCGCGCAACGCTTTGTCGCCCAGGGCGCGAAAGTCGCGATCACCGGGCGGGACGCGGACGCCCTCGCGGCCGCGGTGAAGGAGCTCGGCGGCCCGGACGTGGCCGTCGGGCTGGCCGGCAAGGGCGACGACGCGGCACACCGGGCCGCGGTGATCGACGCGGTCCGGGACCGGTTCGGGCCGATCACCACGCTGGTCAACAACATCGGGATCAACCCGGCGTACGGGCCGCTGGCGACCCTCGACCTGAACGCCGCGCGCAAGATGGCCGAGGTCAACCTGATCGGCACGCTCGGCTGGGTGCAGGAGGCGCTGCGCGGCGGGCTGGCCGACACCGGCGGCTCGATCGTCAACATCTCCTCGGTCTCCGGGGTCCGCCCGGCGCCCGGCATCGCGTTCTACGGCACCACCAAGGCCGCGCTGATCCACCTCACCGAGGAGCTGGCCGTCGAGCTGGCCCCGAAGATCCGGGTCAACGCGGTCGCACCGGCCGTGGTCAAGACCCGCTTCGCGTCCGCGCTCTTCGAGGGCCGCGAGGAGCAGGTGTCCGCGACGTACCCGCTGAAGCGCCTCGGCGTCCCGGAGGACGTGGCCGGCACCGTCGCGTTCCTCTGCTCGCCGGACGCCGCCTGGATCACCGGGCAGACCATCGTGATCGACGGCGGCGTCACCCTGACCGGGGTGGTCGAATGAGGCGGGTCGTGGTGACCGGCGCCGGCGGCGGGATCGGCGCGGCGCTCGCCCGGCGGTTCGCCGCCGACGGCGATCAGGTCGTGGTCAGCGACATCAACCCGGACGCGGCTGTAAAAATCGCTGAGACAATCGGCGGAACGGCCATCCCCGGCGACGTGGCGTCGGAATCCGATGTGCAGCACCTCGTCGAGGCCGCCGCAAAAAAACTCGGCGGGATCGACCTGTTCTGCTCGAACGCCGGTGTGCTCAGCGCCGGCGACGAGAACACCCCCGACCAGCTGTGGGAACGCGACTACGCGGTGAACGTGCTGTCGCACGTCTACGTCACCCGGGCGCTGCTGCCGACGTGGCTGGACGCCGGGACGCCGAAGCGGCTGCTGATCACGGTGAGCGCGGCCGGGCTGCTGACCCTGCTGGGCAGCGCGTCGTACGCGGTCACCAAACACGCCGCGCTGGCCTACGCCGAGTGGCTGCGCGCCACCTACGCCCACCGCGGCCTGATCGTCCAGGCGCTCTGCCCGCAGGGTGTCCGCACCGACATGCTGACCGGCGGCAACGCCCGGGGCAGCGGCAGCGCGGCCCTGCTCGCCGAGGGCGCGCTGGAACCGTCCGAGGTCGCCGACGTGGTCGCCGCGGGACTGGACGGCACCGGGTTCCTGATCCTCCCGCACCCGGAGGTCGCCGAGTACTACCGCTTGCGCGCCACCGACCCGGACCGTTGGCTGGGTGGCATGAACAAGATGCAGCGCGGCTTCGAGGGCACCGCGTCATGAAGGGCCTCGACCTGGACAAGCTCCAGGCCTATCTGGACAGTCCGCCGCTGACCGCGACGATGTTCGCCGGCGGCCGGTCGAACCTGACGTACGCGGTGACCGACGGGACGAACCGCTGGGTGCTGCGCCGCCCGCCGCTCGGCCACGTCCTGCCGACCGCCCACGACATGGTCCGCGAGCACAAGGTCCTCGCGGCGCTGTCCGCAGCCGGGTTCCCGGTGCCCGCGCCGGTCCGGCTGTGCACCGACACCGAGGTGATCGGGGCGCCGTTCTACCTGATGGAGCACGTCGACGGGACGATCTACCGGGACGTCGCTCATCTCGAAAAGATCGACATCGGGTCCCTGACCCTCACCCTGGTCGACACCCTCGCCGACCTGCATGCACTCGTCCCGGCGGAGATCGGGCTCGGCGACTTCGGCAAGGCGGAGGGCTTCAACGCCCGGCAGGTGCGCCGCTGGAAGCAGCAGCTCGACGCGTCGCGCAGCCGGGACCTCACCGGCATCGAGGAGCTGCACGCCCGGCTGGCCGCCGACATCCCGGCCGGTGGACCCGGCGCCGTCGTGCACGGCGACTTCCGGCTCGACAACGTACTCATCGGTCCTGATCTCGAAGTGAACGCGGTCCTCGACTGGGAGATGTCGACGCTCGGTGACCCGCTCAGCGACCTCGCCCTGATGCTGGTCTACGCCGGTCGCCCACTGCTGATCAAGGACGGCAAGCCGTTCGCGCCGATCGACCTGCCCGGCCACCCGTCGCTCGACGAGATGGCCACCCGGTACGCGCAGCGCAGCGGGCGCGACGTCGGCGACCTGCACTGGTACGTCGGGTTCGCCGCGTTCAAGCTCGCCGTCATCCTGGAGGGCGTGCACTACCGCTACACCAAGGGCCAGACCGTCGGCGCCGGCTTCGACACCGTGGGCGCGATGGTGCCCGACCTCATCGAGCAGGGCCACCGAGCGCTGGAAGGACACTGATGGACTTCGAGTTCGACGCGACGACCGAGGACTACCGCAAGCGGCTGCTCGCGTTCATGGACGAGCACGTGTACCCGGTCGAGGCCGGCTATCACGCGGAAGGTGACGGCTGGGAGCCCCCGGCCGTACTCAAGGAACTGCAGTCGAAGGCCAAGGACGCCGGCCTCTGGAACCTGTTCCTCCCCGGTGAGCACGGCGCCGGGCTGACCAACCTGCAGTACGCACCGCTCGCCGAGATCACCGGGCGCAGCCCGTCGATCGCGCCGGCCGCGCTGAACTGCGCCGCACCGGACACCGGCAACATGGAGGTGCTCGCCGAGTTCGGCACGCCTGAGCAGCAGGAACGCTGGCTTACGCCGCTGCTGGCCGGTGAGATCCGGTCCGCTTTCGCGATGACCGAGCCGCAGGTCGCGTCGTCGGACGCCACCAACATCGGCACCCGGATCGAGCGGGACGGCGACGACTACGTCATCAACGGCCGCAAGTTCTACATCACCGGCGCGATGAACCCGCACTGCAAGATCTTCATCGTGATGGGCAAGACCGACCCGGACGCGGCCCGGCACGTGCAGCAGAGCCAGATCCTGGTCCCGCGGGACACCCCCGGCCTGACCGTCAAGCGCGGCATGACCGTGTTCGGCTACGCCGACGGCGACCACGGCGGCCACGCCGAGCTGGTCTTCGAGAACGTCCGGGTGCCGGCCGCGAACCTGATCGGCGTCGAGGGCGGCGGTTTCGCGATCTCCCAGGCCCGGCTCGGGCCCGGCCGGATCCACCACTGCATGCGGCTGATCGGGATGGCCGAACGCGCACTGGAGCTGATGTGCGTCCGCGCGCTGGCCCGCACCCCGTTCGGCAAGCCGCTCGCCGAGCAGGGTGTGATCCAGGACTGGATCGCCGAGTCCCGGGTCCGGATCGAGCAGGCCCGGCTGCTGGTGCTCAAGGCCGCCTGGCTGATGGACACGGTCGGCAACAAGGGCGCGCACACCGAGATCCAGTCCATCAAGATCGTGGTGCCGGCGACCGTGGAGTGGATCCTGGACAAGGCGATCCAGACGCACGGCGCGGCCGGGGTCAGCCAGGACACGCCGCTCGCCGCGCTGTGGGCCGGAGCCCGGACGCTGCGGCTCGCCGACGGCCCGGACGAGGTGCACAAGCGGTCGCTCGCCCGGCGCGAGCTGAACCGGTACCGGAGCCGTTCGTGACCCAACCACCGCGCGTCGACGGTCGCACCGCCCGGTCCGAACGGACCCGCACCGCGATCGTCGACGCCCACCTCCGGCTGATCGCCGAGGGTGACCTGCGCCCGACCGCCGACCGGATCGCCAAGCTGGCCGGGGTCTCGCTCCGGGCACTGTGGAGCCACTTCGCCGACATGGAGGCGCTGATGGCGGCGAGCGGTCAGCGGGTGCTGGAGCAGCGCGACGCGTCGTACCGGCCGATCCCGGCGGACCTGCCGCTGCCCGACCGGATCGACGCGTTCTGCCGGCAGCGGGTCCGGCTGCTCGAGGAGATCGGACCGGCGGCGCGGGCGTCCGCGCTGAAGGAGCCGTTCTCCAGCGCGTTGCAGAGCTACCGGCGGATGCACGTCTCCCGGGTCCGCGACGAGCTGACCAGCACGTTCGGGCCGGAGATCGGCACCGACGAGGACCTGCTGAACGCGCTGACCGCGATCAGCCTGTGGCCGGCCTGGTCGACCTGGCGTGAGGCCATGGACCTGCCGGTGGAGGCCGCGCAGGCCGCGCTGGCCCGCGGGGTCCGCGCCCTGCTGAGCTAGGAGGTCAGGCCGCGCCGGGCAGCCTCGGCCGCGGCCTGACCCCGCCGGGCCACGCCGAGCTTGCGCAGGATCGCCGAGACGTGGTGATGGACCGTCTTGGTCGACAGGAACAGCCGCTCGGCGATCTCCACATTCGACAGGCCCTGCTGCACCAGGCCCAGCACCTCGACCTCGCGGCGGGTCAGCTCGGCCGGGTTGCCCCGGGTCCAGCGCTGCGGGCCGCGCGGGATGTCCCGGACACCCCGGGACCGCAGCCGGCGGGTGACGATCGCGGCGGCCGGGCGGGCGCCGAGCCGCTGGAACCCGTCGAGCGCGGCCCGCAGGCTCGCCTCGTCCGGGCCGCCGGCCAGGGCCAGGGCCGCGTCATAGCCGCAGTCGCGCTTGTGCCAGCGTTCCGCGGCCCCGGTCACGTCGCCGGCGAGCTGGCATGCGTAAGGCTCGAGCAGCTTTATCCCTGTTTCCGGCAAGGACGGATCCCCGGCCAGCCGGCGCAGCCAGGCGAGTTCGCCGAGCACCCAGACCGCCCCGCGCCGGGACGCCAGCTCCCAGGTCGCGGCGATCTCCCCGGCCACCGGCGCACCGGCCAGCCAGGCCGCCTCGGCCCGGGCCGTCACCACCGGCGCCAGGTACTGCAGCTCGACGCGCCCGACGGTGAGCGCGAGCGCCTCGTCCAGGGCCGGCCACGGGTCGCCGTCGCCGCGCCGGGCCCGGACCAGCCCGAGCACGCTGAGCGCCAGGGTCCGCAGCAACGGCACCGGCTTGGCATCGCGCAGCACCTCCTCGGCGTCCGCGACGGCTTGCTCCCACCGGCCCAGATCCAGGTGATAGCGGGCCCGGTAGGCGAGCACGTAATGCTTCCACGCCTCCAGTCCCAGGTCGGCGCAGGCGATCACGCCGCGGTCCAACCAGGACGACAAATGGTACGAACGGACGCGCGTCATCGCCCAACCGGCGTGGATGTACGCCCGCCCCACGTGCTCCTCCAGGCCCTCCCGCTCGGCCAGCGCCAGACTGCGCTCCAGCTTGCCGATGCCCTCCGGCTCGCCGGCCAGCAGCTGCATGGTGCCCATGTTGTTCAGGCTGTGCACCACCACCTCGGGCAGGTCGTGCCGCTCACCCAGCCGCACCGCCCGGGTGCCCATCGCCATGGTGTCGGCGTACTCCTCGATGTTGAGCGCCACCGCCGACTGGTTCGTGTACGCCACCGCCAGTTCCGCACCGGCCCCGGGCGTGTCGAGCAGCCGCAGCGCCTCGCGCCCGGCCTCGATCGTCCCCTCGGTGTACCCGCCGCACCACAGCCGCCGGGACAGGTGCGACAGCGCGGTGCCCTCACCGATCCGGTCACCGACCTGCCGGCGTTCCCGGATCGCGGCCTGCAACGCCTCGATCGACTCCTGGGTCTGCTCGGTCAGGTAACACTCGTAGGAGCGGCGTTCCAGCAGGTCGGCCCGGGCCGCCGGGTCCAGCCCGGTGGCGAACCGCAGCGCCCGGGCGTACTGCGCGGCGGCCTCCCGGTGCGCACCCGAGGCGGCCGCCTGCTCGGCGGCGCGTGGCGCCCAGGCCAGCACGACCGCGGTGTCCCCGGCCGCCTCGGCGTGGTGCACGAGCCGGCTCGGGTCGGCCTTCTCCGGCTCGGCCAGCAGCGCGCGCAGCACACCGCGGTGCAACTCCCTGCGCCGATGCGGGGCGAGCGACTCCTCGACGGTGATCCGGGCCAGCTCGTGCCGGAACGCCACCCCGCCGGGCACGCTCTCCAGCATGCCGGAGCGCAGCGCTTCGTCCAGGCCGCCGGTCACGTCCAGGAGGCGCAGTTCCGCGTACGGCGGGGTGACCGAGACGGCGTCCAGCACCACCGCGGCCTCCGGGCTGAGCCGGGCGGCCCGGGCCAGCACCGCGTCGCGCACGGTCAGCGGCACGTCACCGTCGTCGCGGGCCAGCACCTCGGTCACGAAGAACGGGTTGCCGCAGGTGGCCCGGTGCAGCGCCGCGCCGTCGCGCCCGTGCGAGGCGGCCAGCGCGCCGACCGCCTCCGCCGACAGCGGCTCGACACCCATCCGGTGGATCGCCTCGCCCTGCAGCTCGCCGAGCAGCCGGCTCAGCGGATGCCCGCGGCCCACCTCGTCACTGCGGTACGTCGCGATCAGCAGCGCCGGGACGGTGCCGATGCGCCGGCCGAGCAGGCTGAGCACGTCCAGGGTGGCCTCGTCGGCCCAGTGCAGGTCCTCCAGCACGCACACCAGGCCGGGGTTCTCCCGCGCGTCCCGGATGATGCCGGTGGCCAGGTCGTACGGCTTGGCCCCGCGGTCGATCAGCTGCCCGATCGTCCCGTGGTCGTCCTGCGCGATCTCCAGGAACGGCCCCAGCGGCCGCGGCGTGAAGAGCGGATCGCAGCCGCCCCAGAGCACCGGCCGGCTCGACCGGCACTCCGCCCGGAACCGCCGGACCAGCGCGGTCTTCCCGCCGCCGGCCTCACCACCGAGCAGCACCAGGACACCGCCGTGCCCGTCCCGGACCGTCGCATGTGCCCGGTGCAGCGCCTCGAGGTGCCCGGCCCGTTCCAGCAGCCCGCCCCCGGCAGTCATCTCCCCCACCGCCGCACGATGTCACCGAGCCCCCACCCACCTCCATCACCTATCCGACATCCCGCGCCCCGGCTGGTTTTCCGGGGTGCCTCCCGGACCCGGAGACACCCCCAGAAGCCAGCCGGGCCACCGGACCGCGGCTGCTTGAGTTCAAGGGAACGTTGCAACACCTGATCTGATCAGGAGTTGTTCGTGTTCGAGATCCGTGGTGATCGTCGGCCGCAGGGACGTAAGAGG
>NZ_LLZH01000283.1:0-77886 GCF_001509495.1 Actinoplanes awajinensis subsp. mycoplanecinus
GCTACCGGTAGGTTCGGCGGGTCCGCACTGCCGTACTCGAGGAGCCCCCAACCATTGCCGGGCATCACCCCCACAGCCACCACGCCCCCGGCCCTGACCTGCTGCCCCAAGCCCCCCGCCCCGTCCCGCCCCGCCAAGATCGTTCCGCGAGAAAAATAGCCCGCCCTCCCAGGGGGCTCCCCCTGAGACAGTGTGGTGGAGGGGGAGGTGTGGGGAGGGGTGGGGTGTGGATGAGTTGGTTCTGTGGATGACGCCGAGGTGGTGGCCGGCGTCGCTACCGGTAGGTTCGGCGGGTCCGCAGTGCCGTACTCGAGGAGCCAGCACCCATGGCCGGTCATCACCACCACAGCCACGACGCCCCCGGCCGTGACCTGCTGCCCAAGGCCCGTCGCCTCACCCTGACCCTCCTGGTCCCGGCGGTGCTGCTGACCCTGATCGGCATGCTGCTGCTCTGGCCCCGGGACACCCCGCAGGCCGAGACGCCCGCGGACGGCGGCCCGGTGCAGGTGCAGGGCGACGTACGGTCGGTGACCCCGGCGGAGTGCCCCCCGGTTCCCCAGGGCGAGACGCAGCCGACCGGGTGTGGCACCGCCGTGGTGGAGCTGGCGGGCGGTGAGGTGGTCAGCACCGAGCTGCCGTACGGGCCGGGCGCGCCGACGATCAAGGCCGGCGACCGGGTGATCATGATGGGGCTGGAGGACGAGGCCGGCGCGCTGCGCTACTCGATCGCAGATCATCAGCGGTCCCGGGAGCTGTGGCTGATGGCCGCGGCGTTTGCGCTCGCGGTGATCGCTTTCGGCCGGTGGCGGGGGCTGACCGCGCTGGCCGGGCTGGCGGTGACGTTCGGGGTGTTGCTGTTCTTCATCGTCCCGGCGATCCTGGACGGCCGGTCGCCGATGCTGGTCGCCGTGGTCGGCTCGGCCGCGATCATGCTGACCGTGCTGTACCTGACGCACGGGTTGACCATCACCACGACGATCGCGGTGGCCGGCACCCTGGCCAGCCTGATCATCACCACCGTGCTGGCCGAGGTCGCGGTCGGTGCGGTGCACCTGACCGGGGTCGCCGACGACACCTCGAACTTCTTGTCGATCACCCAGGGCGAGGTCAACATGCAGGGGCTGCTGCTGGCCAGCATCGTGATCGGCTCGCTCGGTGTGCTGGACGACGTCACGGTCACCCAGTCGGCCACGGTCACCGAGCTGGCTCTGGCCAATCCGGCGTACGGTTTCCGCAGCCTCTACGGCGCCGCCACCCGGATCGGCCGCGCGCACATCGCGTCGGTGATCA
The DNA here is from genome assembly GCF_001509495.1 of Actinoplanes awajinensis subsp. mycoplanecinus. NCBI lineage: Bacteria > Bacillati > Actinomycetota > Actinomycetes > Micromonosporales > Micromonosporaceae > Actinoplanes > Actinoplanes awajinensis. The sequence goes on from NZ_LLZH01000283.1 coordinate 1,291, forward strand.
ACACGATCGTGCTGGCCTACGCGGGCGCCTCGCTGCCGCTGCTGCTGCTCTTCTCGACCGGCGGCACCCCGGTCGGCGAGCTCCTCACCGGTCAGCTGGTCGCCCAGGAGCTGGTCCGCAGCGCGGTCGGCACGATCGGCCTGATCGCCGCGGTGCCGATCACGACAGCCCTGGCCGCCCTGTTCGCCTCCCGGATGCACGCCGGAGCAGCCGGAGCGCACGGCGGCGCGCCAGAAAAGAGCAGCAGCGCGCTGGGAAGGCACAGCGGCGCGCCAGAAAAGGACGGCAGCGAGCTGGGAAAGCACAGCGGCGCGCCAGAAAAGAGCAGCAGCGCGCTGGGAAAGCACGGCATCGAGCCAGGAAAGACGGAAAAGGACAGGCCGGCCGTCGGAGCGACAGAGGCGGAGACGGCCGGCCGGCGTCCACCCACCGAGAGCCCATGGGCGGCGTTCGAGAAGTAGCTCGTCAGCACTTCTTCCAGGCGACCCGGTACAGCGTGTTGATCGCGGCGTCGGTGGAGTCCATCGAGATGAAGCTGGTGTACTTGTGCGCGTCGGACGTGCCCCGGTTGACCCGCAGATCGGTGTTGATGTTCAGGTAGCGCCGCTCACCGCACGGCAGGAAGCTCAGTGAGGCGATTCCCACCTGGTCGGTCTTCTGCCAGTTGTCGTCGAGCGGGCCCTTGAAGTTGTGTTCGATCCGGGTCGTCTGGGAATGGCCCTGGAAGTAGTAGTTGGCGGCTTCCTGCGCCCAGGCGCCCTTGGCCAGGCTGGCGTATCCGCGGTAATCCGCGCTGGCGATCGCGAACGTGAATCCGGACGGCACCTTGATGTCCAGGGCGATCTGGCAATTCTTTCGGAAATCGAGCGGCGTGGACTTCGGGCCGACCTGCGCGGTGTAATCCGAGTAGGTGACCGTGAAAGCGGTGTTGTCCGGCGAGACCACGATCTTCGCGGACTTGTCCGGGCAGCCCGAGCCGTTCGCGTTCACCACGTCGATGATCATCATGTTGTCCGGCGTGGGCATCGGCGAGGCCTGTGCCGGCGTGGCCACGGCGAGTGAGGCGAGCATGGTCGCGGCGGCGGTCAGTTGGCGGAACATGGTGGAACCCCCGTTGGTTCGATCGGAACTGCGTTGGGGAAAGACTATTTGTGGCGCCGCCCTTTTCGATTCATTTCGGCCTCACCGTGTTTAGCAGTTTCTGTTGTCCGGGTGTCCGGCCGCGAACGCCATTCGGCCGGGATCCCGCAATTACCGCACGGCCTGCCGATAATGGTGCTACTCCACTCCCGTGGTGATGAATTAGCGACCCAAAGGTATGAAAAAAGGTCAGCCGAGCCGTGACGTCAGCGCGGTGTGCCGCCGCCCGGCGCTGACCGTCCGGATCGCGGCCGCCAGGGCCTTGCGCGACCCGACCAGCACGACGAGGCGTTTCGCCCGGGTGATCGCGGTGTAGAGCAGGTTCCGCTGCAGCATCATCCAGGCGCTGGTGGTCAGCGGGATCACCACGGCCGGGTACTCCGAGCCCTGCGACCGGTGGATGGTGATCGCGTACGCGTGGGCCAGCTCGTCCAGCTCGTCGAAGTCGTAGTCGATCAGCTCGTCCTCGTCCGTCCGTACGGTGAGGGTCTGCTCCTCGGGGGACAGCGCGGTGACGATGCCGACCGTGCCGTTGAAGACCCCGGCCGCGCCCTTGTCGTAGTTGTTCCGGATCTGGGTGACCTTGTCGCCGACCCGGAACACCCGGCCGCCGAGCCGGCGCTCCGGCAGCCCCTCGCGGCCCGGGGTGAGCTCCTGCTGCAGCAGGGTGTTGAGCGCGCCCGCGCCGGCCGGCCCGCGGTGCATCGGGGTGAGGATCTGCACGTCGCGGCGCGCGTCCAGGCCGAACTTGCGGGGGATCCGCGTGCACGCGACGTCGACGGTGAGCGCCGCGGTGGCCTCGGTGTCGTCGCAGGGGAACAGGAAGAAGTCGCGCATCCCGTCGAGCTGCACCGGCCGGCCCTGGTTCACCCGGTGCGCGTTGGTGACCACGCCGCTCTCCGCGGCCTGGCGGAAGATCTGGGTGAGCCGGACCCGCGGGATGACGTCCGCGCCGAGCAGGTCGCGCAGCACCTCGCCGGCGCCGACCGAGGGCAGCTGGTCGACGTCGCCGACCAGCAGCAGGTGCGCGCCCGGCGGGATCGCCTTGACCAGTTTGTTGGCCAGGATCAGGTCCAGCATCGAGGACTCGTCGACGACCAGCAGGTCGGCGTCGAGGGGGTTGTCGCGGTCGAAGGTCGCGTCGCCGCCGGGTTGCAGCTTGAGCAGGCGGTGCACGGTCGCGGCCGGGTGGCCGGTCAGCTCGGCGAGGCGCTTGGCGGCCCGGCCGGTGGGCGCGACGAGCTGGATCTTGGCCTGTTTGGCGACGGCGAGTTCGACGATCGATCGTACGGTGAAGCTCTTGCCGCAGCCGGGCCCGCCGGTGAGCACCGCGACCTTCGAGGTCAGCGCGAGTTTCACCGCCTCCTCCTGCTCGGGGGCGAGCGTGGAGCCGGTGCGTTTGTGCAGCCAGGAGAGCGCGCGTGGCCAGTCGACGTCGCCGAAATGCGGCATGCGGTCGGACTTTTCGCGCAACAAACGGATCAGTGATGAGGCGAGGGATACCTCCGCCCGGTGGAACGGTACGAGGTACACGTTGTCCTCCTCGCGGACCACGCCCTCCTCCTCGACGAGTTCCGCCAGGCAGGACGGGATCAGGCCGATCGGGACGTCGAGGATCTTCGCGGCGTCACCGACGAGATCCGCAAAAGGCAGGAAGCAGTGACCGTTATCGGTCGCCTGGGACAACGTGTACTGCAAGCCGGCCTTCACCCGTTCGGGGCTGTCGTGCGGGATGCCGACCGCCTGCGCGATGGTGTCCGCGGTCTTGAACCCGATGCCCCACACGTCCGACGCCAGCTTGTACGGGCTGTTCTTGACCACCGAGATCGACGTGTCGCCGTACTTCTTGAAGATCCGCACGGCGATCGAGGTGGAGACGCCGACGCCCTGGAGGAAGAGCATCACCTCCTTGATCGCCTTCTGCTCGGCCCACGCTGAGGTGATCTTGGCAGTCCGTTTCGGACCGAGACCGGTCACCTCGATCAGCCGGTTCGGCGACTCCTCGATGATCTCCAGGGTGTCCAGGCCGAAGTGGTCCACGATCCGCTCGGCGAAGACCGGCCCGATGCCCTTGACCAGGCCGGATCCCAGATAACGGCGGATGCCCTGGATGGTCGCCGGCAGCACCGTGGTGTACGAGATCACCTCGAACTGGCGGCCGTACTGCGGGTGCGAACTCCACCAGCCGGACAGCCGCAGACTCTCACCGGGCTGCGCGCCGAGCAGCGCCCCGACGACGGTGAGCAGGTCGGAGCCGCTCTTCGAGGTCGCCACCCGGGCCACCGTGTAGCCGGTGTCCTCGTTCACGTAGGTCAGCCGCTCCAGCACGGCCTCGAGCACGTGCGGAGCCGGTCGGGACGTCTGCTGCGTGCTGCCGGACACGTCGCCCATCGTGCCAACACCTTTCGTTCCGCGTACAGCACCCCCTAGCGTGTGCTTACATGGCGCATTTTGATCTCCCGCTGCCCGAGTTGCGCACGTATCGCTCCGGGACCGCGGAACCTGACGGATTCGGTGACTTCTGGACGCGCACGCTCGGCGAGGCGCGGGCCGCGGCGAAACCGGTCGAGCTCACCGAGGTGGCCACCCCGTTGCGCGGCGTCACCACGTATGACGTGACGTTCACCGGCTACGCCGGCCAGCCGATCAAGGCGTGGCTCAACGTCCCGGCCGGCGCGTCCGGCCCGCTGCCGATCGCTGTCGAGTTCATCGGGTACGGAGGTGGCCGCGGCCGTCCGCTCGAGTGGCTGCTCTGGAACGCCGCCGGCTACGCGCACCTGGTGATGGACACTCGCGGTCAGGGCGGGAACTGGCGCGGCGGGGACACCCCCGACCCGGACGCGGACGGCGCCGGCCCGTCCTCGCCGGGTTTCCTCACCCGTGGCGTCCGCTCCCCGGAGACGCACTACTACCGGCGGCTGTTCACCGACGCGGCCCGGGCCGTCGAGACCGTCGCCGAGCTGCCCGGCGTGGACACGTCGAAGGTGGTCACCACCGGGAAGAGTCAGGGCGGCGCGCTGTCGATCGCGGCCGCCGGCCTCGTACCGGACCGGGTCGCCGCGGTGATCGCCGGGGTGCCGTTCCTCTGCGACATCCGCCGCGCGGTGACCGTCACGGACAGCTTCCCGTTCCAGGAGATCGTCACGTTCCTGCGGGCCAACGCGGACCGGGCCGAGCAGACGTTCGCCACCCTCGACCACTTCGACGTGGTCAACCTGGCCCGGCGGATCACCGCGCCGGCCCTGCTCTCCACCGCGCTGATGGACACGGTGTGCCCGCCGTCCGGGGTGTTCGCCGCGTTCAACGAGATCACCAGCTCGAAGGAGATCGACGTCTACGACTGGGACGGGCACGAGGGCGGCCGTGCGTTCTTCGACACGAAGACCCTGGAGTTCGCCGCCGCGCACCTGCTGAGCTGACCGCGCCCCCGCGCCCCCGCGCCCCCGCGGCCCGTGAGGTCCCGCCCCGCGACGCCGCTGCCCGCGAGACGCAGCCGCGGCTGGCGGACTCGGGCTGGCGCCCAGGGGTGTCTCCGCGACGCGGAGACACCCCTGGGGCCCAGCCGGGAACCGGGAGACGCGTCACGGTCCGGCGTGGGCGCCGCGTCGCGCGAGACCATCCCGGGACGCGGCTTGTAGCCTGCGGACGGGACTCGGTATGCGTACCGAAAAATTTCTCCGGAGGAAAGGCGGTCGGCATGGTCAGGCCGATCCGGGCCACCACCGCGGTGACCAGGGTGCTGGCCGCGTTCCTCGAGGACCCGGCGGCGGACCGGTACGGGCTCGACCTGATGCGGGACAGCGGATATCCGAGCGGCACGGTCTACCCGATCCTGATGCGCCTGGAGAAGGCCGGTTGGATCGTGGCGAACTGGGAGCATCTCGACCCGGTGGCGGCCGGGCGGCCGGCCCGCAAGTACTACCGGCTGACCGCGGACGGCGCGGTGGCCGCCCGGGCCGAGCTGGCCGAGCTGCGGCGGCAGCTGAGCCGGGGCCTCGGCCTCACCCTGCCCGAGCCCGGCGCCACCTGAATCCTTCCGGGCCGGGCGCTGCCTGAATCGTCCGGAGTATGAGCGTTGCCGGAATCCTCCGGGGCCGGGTTTCTCAAGACGAGGCTTTCGGGACCGACGGGACTCTTCGCCAACCGTCGTCGTTCCCGGAGGAACCCCTTGATGCAGCCGACCCCCCGTCGTGCCCTGCGGTCGTCCGCGGTCGTGATCTCGGTGTGCGCTCTGGCCGGGTGCGCCACGCTCACCTCGACCACCACCACGACGTCACCCACGTCGACCGCCATCCCCGGTCCGGCCAGCACGTTCGTCCAGACCCCGGTGGCGGCCACGGTGGCCGCGCCCGGCCTGTCGCTCACCGGCACGAACCTCCCGGTGATCGTCGCCTCCCTGATCAAATACGGCCAGTGGCTGATCACCAATCCGGATCCGGCGCTGGTCACGAACATCGCCGAGCCCGGCTGTGCCGCGGCGAACCAGTTGATCGCCGAGACCCAGTCGCTGATCGACCAGGGCGCCTACGTGACGACCACCGCCCCGACCGTCACCGCGGTGCGCTGGCCGTCACCGGCGCCGTCGGCGAGCGCGGCGTCCTTCGGTGACCAGGCCAGTCTGGACCTTCAGGTGAGCCGGCCGGCCGAGGCGGTCACCATGCGGTCGAGCGGGAAGCAGACCCAGGTGCTGTCCTACCTGCCGGAGCTGAGGTCGACGACGGTCCGCATCTCGCTGTTCCGCGCCGCCGACAAGAAGTGGCGCTTCTGCGAGGTGTCCACCCCGCTGGACGGCAGCCGTGCGGATTCCATCGCCGTCCTGCTCTGACACAAACCTCCCGGTCCGCGCGACCGCCGCCTCTGACCCGTGCCACGCACCGCGCGACCTCCGCTGTCAGCCCGGATCGCCGGGCTGGTCCTGGTCCCGGCTGGTACTCAGGGGTGCCTCCCGGCCCGGGAGGCACCCCTGAGCACCAGCCGGGAACCGCGAGACGCGCCGCGGCCCGGACCCGGCAACAGACGACGCGCGGCGACAGAAACGCGGCGGCCGACGACGCGGATGGCGTGGCGGCAAACGACGCGGATGATGCGGCGCTGGGTGACGCGGCGGCGGGCTGCGGCGTGGTTACTTCGGGGGTGGGAAGTAGTCGCGGAGGTGGGCGATCCGGCCGTCGCGGAGCCGGAAGATCTGGACCAGGGCGAACGGGGTGCCGCCGGCCACCACGTCGATCTCGGCGATGAAGACGTCCGGGTCGGTGGTGTCGTGCAGGACGAAGCCGGAGCGGGCCGGGTCGACCGGGCCGGGGTCGTCCTGCTGGAACGCGCTGATACCGGCCCGGATCGCCTCGCGGCCGGCCAGCCGGGTCGGCAGCGGGCCGTCCGGCGGGAGCAGCGGGGCCTCGTAGACGCCGTCCTCGGTGAACAGGCCGGCGACCGCGTCCGGGTCGCGGGTGAGCGCGCCGGCGTAGAGATAACGTTCGAAGATTTCCCGATGTGCGTCGGTCACCCGGCGACTGTAGACACGTAACGGCCGCGCGCCCCAGGGGCACGCGGCCGATGTCGTCAACCGGTCAGATCACGCGACGCGAGGCCACCGGACGACCGGATCGAGCGGCGGGAAGAGGCGGGACCGAGCATGGGGACAGCCTGAAGGCGCCGGATCAGATCAGGCTGCGCAGGATGGTGATGGCGATGAAGACGATGATGAAGGCCAGGTCGATCGAGACGCCGCCGGCGCGCAGCGGCGGGACCAGCCGGCGGACCGGGGCCAGGATCGGCTCGGTGACGACGAAGACGCCGTGCGAGACCCGGGAGCGGATCGAGCCGGGCATCGCCGGGCCGGCCAGGGCCACGCTCCAGTCGAGCACCGCGCGGGCGATCAGCAGGAACTGCACGAGCAGCAGGGCCAGGCTGACGATGCCTAACAGACCCATCACTTACCTCCATGAACTGGGGGACGTGCCCCTACTGTGACGCGCGTGGTTGTGAGGTTGCTGAGCGATGGCTGTGGGCTTGCCTGCGATGGGTGACGGATCACTTGCTGTTAGTCGTCTGCGCGGCGCCGCCCTTGAGACGAATCGGTGAGCTGTTCGATCTCATGAGAGCCGCCCGGTGGGCTGTCACGGTCGCGGTCGGCCTGCTGCACGAGTTCCTGGCCGGTGACGTCCCGATCGCCGCGGCCGTGCAGGTCAAGCCGGCACTCGCGGCGCACCCCCGCCTTCGCCGGGCACCGGGAGTTGCCGCGCGCCGCCGGGGTGCGTCTCACCGACCCGGCGGCGCCGTTCAGCGGGGAGCCGGTGCTGGCCCCCGTGGAGGCCGGCCGACACTAAGAAGGCCGCTGACCAAGAGGCCGCTGATCAAGAGGCCGCTGACCAAGAGGCCGCTGACAAAGCTGACAAAGCCGACAAAGCGGCAGCTGACAAAGCGGCCGCTGGAGAGCACTAGTTGAAATTGTCCGGGTGCGGCCCGGTCCGCCCGTCGTTCTCCAGTGCGTCGATGATCGCGGCCTGCTCGGCGGTCAGCGCGAAGTCGAACAGGTCCAGGTTCTCCCGGATCCGCGACGGCGTCACCGACTTCGGGATGATCACCCGGCCCTGCTGGACGTGCCAGCGCAGCACCACCTGCGCCGGGGTCCGCCCGTGCGCCTCGGCGATCGCGGTCACCGCCGGGTCCTCCAGGACACCGGCCTGGGCGAGCGGGCTCCACGCCTCGGTCACCACGCCCTGCTCGCTGTTCGCCTGCTGGGCGTCGCGCTGCTGGAGCGCCGGGTGCACCTCGATCTGGTTCACCGCCGGCACCGTGCCGCCCAGCTCCACGACCGCGCGCAGGTGCGCCGGCAGGAAGTTGGACACGCCGATCGCCCGGACCCGGCCCTCCGCGTAGATCTTCTCGAAGGCCTTCCAGGTGTCCAGGTAGAGCTCGTTCTTCGGCGTCGGCCAGTGGATCAGGTACAGGTCGAGGTGGTCGAGCCCGAGCCGGTCCAGGCTGGTGTCGAACGCGCGCAGCGTGCTGTCGTAGCCCTGGTCGCTGTTCCACAGCTTGGTGGTGACGAACAGCTCGTCGCGCGGGATCCCGGAGGCCTTCAGTGCGGCGCCGACCCCGGCCTCGTTGCCGTACGCGGCGGCCGTGTCGATGCTGCGGTAACCGGCCTCCAGCGCGGCGGTCACCGCGGTCGCGGTGTCGTCCTCCGGGATCTGGAACACGCCATAACCGACCTGCGGCATGGTGATCCCGTTGTTGAGCTCGATCGTGGGTACTGCGGGCATGCGAACGCTCCTGAGGAAGTCGGCAGGTGCCCTCGGCATACCCGCCCGAGCCCGCTTCCCAACCACCGGGCCGAGGGTGGTGGGCGCGCGAGGTGGTCGATCAGCGCGGCGGGTGCGTCACTTGCGGTTCGAGGTCCGATTTTTTCGGTACGGACGCAGCTCACTCGCGGTCCCGCCGGCGGGTGGCCGGGGGTCGACGCGAGGACGGTGTGCTCCGATGCCGGGGCGCGCGCGGGGGTTACCCGGGCCGGGGCAGGAGTCGGGTGCTCCCGCGGCGGGGCGGATGTCGCCGGGCCGGACGGGGTGGCGAGGGTCAGCTGGTCGTACCGGAAAGGGGTTGATCTGATCGTGCGCCGGCGGCCTGGTGGCCGGTTCTGACCGTGCCGGGCAGCGGGCCGGGACGAAGGAGCGGGCCGGGACGAAGGAGCGGGCCGGGACGAGGACGCGGCCCGGCCGCGGGATGGAGCCGCTGGAGCGGCCACCGGGCTCATGGCACCACCGGCCTCATCGGCGTTCGCCGGGCCGGTGGTGACGGGTGGATGGCATCGGGTGGGCGGGGTCGAGCCGCGGGATGAGAATCCGTGCCGCGGTGCTCGACAGCCCCTGTTTCGGCCTTTCTCATGGCGTCATTATTGATGAGGATGCATGAAAGGCAAGCATCCCGGGCGGATGGTAACGAGCCCGAAACCAGTTGCCCGGATGCTCAGAACGGATAGGACGGCGGCTGATCGCGGACCGTCACCCAGCGGGTCTCGGTGAACGCCTCGACGTTGGCGGCCGCGCCGCCGAACCGCGCGCCGGTGCCGGACGCCGCCACCCCGCCGAACGGGCTGTTCGCCTCGTCGCTGACGGTCTGGTCGTTGATGTGCACGATGCCGGTCGGCACCCGGTCGGCCAGGGCCAGGCCCGCCAGGACGTCCCGGGTGATGATGCCCAGGGACAGCCCGTACTCCCCGGCGGTGGCCAGCCGGATCGCCTCGGCCGGGTCGCGGAAGCGGATCACCGGCGCGACCGGCCCGAAGATCTCCTCGGTGAAGGCCGGCGTGGTCTCGGTGACGTCGGCCAGCACGGTGGGGGAGTAGAACAGATTCTCGTACGTCCCGCCGGCCGCGATCCGGGCGCCCGCCGTGGCCGAGCCGGTCACCAGCGAGTGGATCTTGTCACGCTGGGCGGCGTCGATGATCGGGCCGAGCACCACCTGCGCCCGGGCCGGGTCGCCGACCGGGAGCGCCGCGGCCTTCGCGGCGAGGCGCTCCACGAAGTCGTCGTAGAGCCGCTCGTGCACCAGGTGCCGCCCGGTGGTCATGCAGATCTGACCCTGGTGGAAGTACGACCCGAAGGACGCGGCGGCCACCGCCTGGTCGACGTCCGCGTCGTCGAGGACGATCATCGCGGAGTTGCCGCCCAGCTCCAGGTGGGCGCGTTTGAGATGCTCCCCGGCGAGCGCGCCGACCCGGCGGCCGGCCCGGGTCGAGCCGGTGAACGAGATCACCCGGACCAGCGGGTGGGTGACCAGGGCCTCGCCGACGTCGGCGCCGCCGGGCAGCACCTGTAGCAGCCCCTCCGGCAGGCCGGCCTCCTCGAAGATCCGGGCCAGGGTGACGCCGCCGGTGACCGCGGTGCGCGGATCCGGTTTGAGCAGCACCGCGTTGCCGAGCGCCAGGGCCGGCGCGACCGAGCGGATGGCCAGGATGATCGGCACGTTGAACGGTGCGATCACCGCGACCACGCCGGCCGGCACCCGCCGGGACATCGACAGCCGCGGTTCCTCGCTGGGGAGCAGCTCGCCGTACGGGCGGCTGGGCAGCGACGCCGCCTCGTAGCACTCCTGCTCGGCGACGTGCAGGGCGAAACCGGCCATCGCCGGGATGGCGCCCACCTCGCGCACGTTCCACCAGGCGATCTCCTCGCCGTGCTCGGCCCAGAGCGCGGCGGCGCGGCGCAGCACGGCGGCCCGGCGCGGGTGCGGGGTGGTGGCCCAGGCCCGCTGCGCCTCGGCGGCCTTCTCCGCGGCCTCGGCCACGTCGGCGGGGGTGGCCCGGCCGATCCGGCCGAGGACGTCGCCGGTGGCGGGCTCGACGACGTCGTACGCCTCCGCACGGCCGGGGCGCCACTCACCGCCGATGAGGATGTTGCCGGTCCAGGTCTTCTCGTCGAGGAACACGCTGATCGCCTCCTTCGCCTCCGGTGCCGGGCGGCGGCCGGTGCACCCACCTTATGACCGTCGCCGGGTGGCTAAAGCCGCAAAGCGGACGCGTGCTGGTCAGTTGACCATCCACCGCGCGACGCCGGGTTGACTCGGCGGTAACCTGCGCCGGTGACGCACGAGATCCAGATCACCGAGCCGGTCGACCTGTGCCTGCCGGACGGCCGTCTGAACCCGGCCGCCGTCGGCTGGAGCCGCAAGCCGCTGCACCGGTCGAACCTGCGGGGCTGGGGCCGCAACAAGCGCTGGGAGTACTGGGGCGTGGTCACCCCGGCGCACATCCTCGGTGTGGTCGCGTCCTCGCTGGACTACGCCGGCGTCAACAGCCTCTACCTGCTCGACCGGGTCAGCGGCAAGGAGATCGCGGTGGACGCGACGGTCCCGCTCGCCCGCGGCGCGGTCCTTCCGGACCGCAGCGGAACCGGGCGGGTGTCGGTGTCCGGCGGCGGCGTCACGATCGACATCGATCAAAATCCCGAGGGTACGACGGTCCGCGCGCACGGCGGCGGCCTGGAGGTCGACCTGTCCATGCCGTCCGTCGAGGGCCGGGACTCGCTGGGCGTGGTGGTCGCCTGGAGCCGCAGCCGGTTCCAGTACACGGTCAAGGACGTCGGCCGCCCGGTGCACGGCCGCCTGGTCGTCAACGGCGTCGAGCACGTCATCCCGGAGCGGGGCGCGTACGCGACGCTCGACCACGGCCGGGGCCGGTGGCCGTACTCGGCGACCTGGAACTGGGCGGCCGGCGCGGACGGCGACCGGGCCGTGCAGCTGGGCGGCAAGTGGACCGACGGCACCGGCAACACCGAGAACGGCGTCTTCGAGGAGGGCCGCCTCCACAAGATCGGTGCCGACCTGCACTGGGAGTACGACCGCGGCGACTGGCTGAAGCCCTGGCGGATCACCGGCCAGGGCGTCGACGTGACGTTCGAGCCGTTCCACGAGCGGGTGTCCCGGACCAGCCTCGGCGTGGTGGCCGGCGAGACCCACCAGTGCTTCGGCCGCTTCTCCGGCTGGGCCCGGGCCTCCGACGGCCGCAAGATCGACCTGGACGGCCTCACCGGCTGGGCCGAGGAGTCGCACAACCGCTGGTGATCAGCCCTGGTTGAGGGCCTTCTCGATCCGGGCGCGGTGGGCCGTCGCCCAGTCGTCGAGGGACTCGGTGGCCTCCTTGGCGAGTTTCGCCCGGGACGCGGCGAGCACCTCGTCGCGCCGGTCGGACGGGACGACCACGATGCCCTCCTCGTCGGCCACCACGGTGTCGCCCGGGCGCACCGTGATGCCGCCGCACCGGACCGGCTCGCCGTGCGCACCGAGTGTGTCCTTGGTGCCGGGGATCGGGATGACACCGCGGGCGAAGACCGGGAAGCCGAGCTCGCGCACCTCGCCGAGGTCGCGGATCAGCCCGTCCAGGACGAACGCGGCCACGCCGTTGCGGTGGGCGACCGCGCAGACGTTGCCACCGGCCAGCGCGTAGTCCAGGTCACCGGACTCGACGACGATCACCGAGCCGGGCGCGGCCCGGTAGATCGCGGCGTGCAGCATCAGGTTGTCGCCGGGCGGGCAGCGGACCGTGAACGCCGGACCGGCGACCCGGGGCACCGGCGTCCAGAGCGGCCGGATGCCGATGTCCATCACCTGGTCGCGGCCGAGCACGTCGGCGAGAGTGGTCGGCGGGATCTCCTGGAACGCATCGATCATCTGGATGACCTTAACGTTCCCAGGGGGCCGGAACCTTGACACACGCCATCCCGGCCGCCTCGGCCGCCTGCACGCCGAGCTCGGTGTCCTCGAAGACCAGGCATTTCTCCGGGTCGACGCCGACGAGGCGGGCCGCGGTGAGATATCCCTCCGGGTCCGGCTTCGGCCGGGCGTAGTCCTCGGCGCAGACCAGCACCGGGAACCGGTCCAGCAGGCCGAGCGCGGTCAGCGAGGTGGTCACCGAGTCCCGGGTGCTGCCGGAGACCACCGCGAACGGCACCCTGCGGTACGCCTCCTCGATGTGCTCGAGCACCCCGGGCACCGCACGGACCGTGCCGAGCCCGGCCTGGAACACCGCTTCCCGCTGGTCGGCGACCGCGGCCACCGGCATGGCCAGCCCGTACCGCGCGTTCAGGTCGGCGACGATGTCGACGGCGGGCCGCCCGCCCCACGCGTAGAACAGGTCCTCCGGGAACTCGCACCCCCACTGCGCGAGGGTCGTGGTCCACGCCTGGTAGTGCAGCGGCATCGAGTCGGTGATGGTGCCGTCGCAGTCGAACAGGTACGCCTGGAAATTGCCCGGGGGCAGCGGGAGAAGCACGCGCGGAGGCTACCCAGGTTCGGGGCAGAACGCTGTTAGCGAGATCGCTCCGGTCTGGCAGATTGGAGCGATGGACTACCGACGGACTTTCCGCTCCGCCGCGATCGCGTATGCCGGGCTGGTCGCGAACCTCCCGCCGGAGCGCCTGGACGAGCCGGGCCTGGGCGACTGGACGCTGCGTGAGCTGCTCGGCCACACGGCCGGCTCGGCGCTGCGTCAGGTGCCCGACGTGCTCGCCACCCGGGCGCCGCAGGTGGACGTGGAGACCACCGAGGGCTTCTTCGCGTACGCCCGGGAGGCCGAGCAGGTGATCGCCGCCGAGGAGCTGGGCGAGCAGCCGGCCGAGCAGATCAGCACGCTGATCGGGCGGGCCACCGTGGCGCTGTCCCAGGTCAACGACGACGACCTGGTGCTCACCGCGGCGGGTGGCATGCGGGTCCGGGACTGGATCCCGACGCGCACGTTCGAGCTGGTGGTGCACGGGCTGGACGCGGCCGCCGCGACCGGCCTCGACCTGGACCTGCCGGTGGAGACGGTCGCCGAGTCGGTCCGGCTCGCCTACCGCTCCGCCCTCGCCCTCGGCGCCGGCGTCCCCTTGCTGCGCGCCCTCACCGGCCGCGAACCCCTCCCACCCGGCTTCACGATCGTCTGACGCCCGCAGACGAAGGCTGGCTCCCGGGGGTGTCTCGGGGGTGCTGAGGCACCCCCGAGGGCCAGCCGGGGGATCGGGAGTTACAGGACTTCGGCGGCCAGGGGGAGGGGGTTGCCGAAGCGGTGGGCGGTGATGCTGACCGCCTGCTCGCGCAGGAACGGCAGCAGCTCCACCCGGCCGGCCTCGACCACCGGGCCGGACCAGATCGCCAGGTCGGGGCGCCCGCCGGTGGCGACGGCCAGCGAGGTGACCGAGCCGCCGATCAGGCGGACCCGGCCGGCGCCGGTGAGCCCGGCCGCGAACGCGGCGTCCGGCTCCACGACCGCGTCCGGGGCGAGCGCCGCGGGCACCGGCTGGGCACTGGACACCCGGACCGGCGCGCCGGCCAGCAGCCCGGCCGCGAGCACCCGGACCAGGTCGGCGAGCGACCCGTCGGCCGACAGCCGCACCGTGACCGGTGTGGGCAGGTAGCGCAGCACGTTGCGTTCGACGCCGAGCGCCGACACGTCCTCGGCCCGCCCGAACGCCGCCGCCCACGCGGCCGCGTCACTGCCGGCCGCCCGTGTCACCGAGGCCAGCTGGTCCTCGGTCAGGGCGGGTGCCGCGGCGGCGAGCAATGTCCGTACCGAAGGATGTGCAATGTCGGTCTGGACCGTCGCCGGAGCCGGCGCCCAACCGCTCAGCCCGACCAGGTAGTTCGGACCGCCGGCCTTGGTGCCGGGGCCGACCGCGGAGCGCTTCCAGCCGCCGAACGGCTGCCGGCGCACGATCGCGCCGGTGATGCTCCGGTTCACGTAGAGGTTGCCGGCCTGGACCCGGTCCAGCCAGGTACGCACCTCGCCCGCGTCCAGCGAGTGCAGCCCCGAGGTCAGCCCGTAGTCCACCTCGTCGACCAGGTCGATCGCCTCGTCCAGGGTGTCCGCCGTCATGATCCCGAGGATCGGCCCGAAGTACTCGGTCAGGTGGTACGCCGACCCGCGCCGCACCCCGTCCCGGATGCCCGGGCTCCACAGCTTGCCGGACTCGTCCAGTTTCGCCGGCGCCAGCAGCCAGCTCTCGCCGGTGCCGAGCGTGGTCAGCCCGTCCAGGAGCTTCCCGGCGGCCGGCTCGACCAGCGGGCCGACCTGGGTGCGCATCTCCCACGGCCAGCCGACCTCGAGCGACGACACCGCGTCCATCAGCTGGGTGCGGAACCGCTGCGACCGGGCCACCGACCCGACCAGGACGACCAGCGACGCGGCCGAGCACTTCTGCCCGGCGTGCCCGAACGCGGACGCCACCACGTCCTTCACGGCCAGGTCGAGGTCGGCGCTCGGGGTCACGATGATCGCGTTCTTGCCGCTGGTCTCGGCGAGCAGCGGCAGCTCCGGGCGGAACGACCGGAACAGCGCGGCGGTCTCGTACGCGCCGGTCAGGATCACCCGGTCGACCAGTGCGTGCGAGATCAGCTCCCGGCCCAGCCCGGCCTCGTCCACCTGCAGCAGCGTGACCAGGTCCGGGTCGGCGCCGGCCGCGGCGAGCGCGTCCCGGACGATCCCGGCGAGCACCGTCCCGCAGCGCTCGGCCGGACCGGCCGGCTTGAGCACCACTGCCGAACCGGCGGCCAGCGCGGCCAGCATGGAACCGGCCGGGATCGCCACCGGGAAGTTCCACGGCGGCGTGACCAGGGTGACCCGGGCCGGCACCGGGGTGGCGCCGTCGACCTCGGCGGCGGACAGCTCCGCGTAGTAGTGCGCGAAGTCGATCGCCTCGGAGACCTCCGGGTCGGCCTGGTCGATGGTCTTGCCGGCCTCGGCGACCATCACCTCGAGCAGGACGTCGCGGTTCTTCTCCAGCGCGACGCCGACCTGGTGCAGCACCGCGCGGCGGTCCGCGCCGCCCCAATTGGCGGCGGCGGCCTTGCCGAGAAGCTCGTCGAGCACCCCGGCCTTGTCGACCCGCACCAGGTCCAGCCCGAGCGTGGAGGACGGCACCCGGGCCAGCAGAGCGCGCATCCGATCACGGTGCGAAGCGATGGCCGGGTCGGTGTCCGGGGTGTTCTCGAAGTGGCCGGGCGAGGAGACCGGGACGGCCGCGTAGCGGTCCGCGACCCGGTTCGGGGTCGGCGCGACCGCGGAGCCGAGGTCGCTCAGGGACGCGAGGAAGCGCTCCTTCTCCCGCTCGAACAGCGCCTGGTCGGCGTGCAGCTCGAAGACCGCGGACATGAAGTTGTCCGAGCTGGCGCCCTCCTCGAGGCGGCGGATCAGGTACGCGATCGCCACGTCGAACTGCTTCGGGTGCACCACCGGCGTGTAGAGCAGCAGCCCGCCGACCTCCCGGCGGACCGCCTCGGCCTGGCCTTCGGCCATCCCGAGGAGCATCTCGAACTCGATGCCGTCCCGCACGTCCCGGTGGCCGGCCAGAGTCCAGGCGTACGCCACGTCGAACAGGTTGTGCCCGGCCACGCCCAGCCGTACGTTGCGGATCCGGTCCGGGTGCAGCGCGTAGTCGAGGACCCGCTTGTAGTTGGTGTCGGTGGCCTGCTTGCTGTCACAGGTCGCCACCGGCCAGCCGTGCACGGCCGCCTCGACCCGCTCCATCGGCAGGTTGGCGCCCTTGACCAGGCGCACCTTGATCCCGGCGCCACCGCGCCCGCGCCGCGCCGCGGACCACTCCTGCAGCCGGGTCATCGCGCCCAGCGCGTCCGGCAGGTAGGCCTGCAGCACGATGCCGGCCTCCAGCCCGAGCAGGTCGGGACGGTCCAGCAGGCGGGTGAAGACCGCGATGGTCAGGTCGAGGTCCTTGTACTCCTCCATGTCCAGGTTCACGAACTTGCCGGTCCGGGCGGCCGTGGTGAACAGGGGGAGCAGCTTCGCCGTGATGTCGTCGACGGCCTCGTCGAACGCCCACGCGTTGTGCGGGGAGACGGTCGCCGACACCTTGATCGACACGTAGTCGACGTCGGCGCGGGCCAGCAGCCGCTCGGTGTCGCCGAGCCGCCGGGACGCCTCACCGCGGCCCAGGACCGCCTCGCCGAGCAGGTTGACGTTCAGGCGTACGCCGCGTTTCTTGATCTTTTTGATCGCCCGGCCGAGGCGGGCGTCGGACGCGTCGACGATCAGGTGACCGACCATCTGGCGCAGCGCGCGGCGGGCGATCGGGACGACCACCCCCGGCATGATCGGGGCGAGCGCGCCGCCGAGCTTCACCGCGGCGCGCAGGTGCGCGGGCAGGAACGCGGGCACGTCGGCGGCCAGGGCGTGCAGGGTGCGGGCGCTGACCCGGCGGTCCTCCGGCCGGACCACCCCGTCGACGAAACCGACCGCGAACGCCAGCCCCTTCGGGTCGCGCAGCAGGCCGGCCAGCTGGGCAGCGGAGCCACCGACCGGCACGGTCGACGCTTCACGCAGCCAGCGACGCACGAGGGTGATCGTCTCTTCGGCGATCTCAGGCATCGGGATGCTCCTTTCGGTTTCGCCGTCAGTCTGCGTCCGGCATCCGGTTAGGAAAAGCGACCATTCATGATGGGTAATCTTCAGTTGAGCTAATGTGTCGTCGTGCTGGAGATCCGCCGTCTGATCCTGCTCCGCGAGCTCGCCATCCGTGGCACCCTGGCCGCCGTCGCCGAGGCGCTCAACTTCACCCCGTCCGCGGTCTCCCAGCAGCTCAGCCAGCTGGAGAAGGAGACCGGCACGGTGCTGCTGCGCAAGGCCGGCCGCCGGGTCCAGCTCACCCCGCAGGCCGAGGTGCTGGTCGCCTCGGTCGCCGAGGTGCTCGACACCCTGGAGCGCGCCGAGGCGCGACTGCAGGCCGCGGCCACCCGGGTCACCGGCCGGGTCCGGGTAGCCGTCTTCCAATCCGCGGCGCTCGCGTTCATGCCGGCCGCTCTGCGCGCCACGGCCGCGCGTTTTCCCGACGTACGGGTGGAGATGGTCCAGCGCGAGCCCGAGGAGGCGCTGCGCGAGACCTGGGCCCGCGACTTCGACATGGTTATCGCCGAGCAGTACCCGGCACACGCTGCTCCACACCACCCCGGCCTGGACCGCCGCGACCTGTGCACCGACGCGATCCGCCTGGCGCTCCCGGCCGAGTCGGAGTCCCTGCACCCGGTCGACTCCCTCGACGCCGCCCGCCGGATGCCCTGGGTGATGGAACCCCGGGGCGCGGCCTCCCGCCACTTCGCCGAACAGCTGTGCCGCCGAGCCGGCTTCGAACCGGACGTCCGCTACGAAACCGCCGACCTGCAGGCCCACATGCGCCTGGTCGAGTCGGGCAACGCCGTCGCCCTGATCCCCGACCTGGTCTGGGCGGGCCGGGACACGTCCTGCCGCCTGCTGGAGCTGACGGACACCCCGCGTCGGACGATCTTCACGTCCCAGCGGCTCGCGGGTGCGGAGTCGCCGGCGGCCCGCACGTTCCGGCAGATTCTGGAGGAGACGGTCGCGCACGCCCCTGCCGGTCGCCCAGAGTGAACGGCGACGCTACGATGACGACCACCCGGTAGCGCGACTACTCCCCGGTTTACCTGTTCCCGCGGAAGATCATCGGATACTGTTTCCGAGTTTGTCCCTTCCGCTAGGAAAACGGAAAATGCCGGATATCAGGTGGTTCAAAGCATCACGCTGCGTTAGCGATCATCACTGTGTGGAGGTCGCCGATCTGGACGCCGAGGTGGGCGTGCGGAACTCGCAGCGCCCGGAGGACGTTCTGATCGTCCCCAAGGGCGTCTGGCGCGATCTGATCGCCGGGGTCAAGGCCGGGGAATTCGGCTGATCTGTTCTTGGTGGGCGACGCCAGTTCCGCTCGGCGGAGGTTCGTAGGGCCGGGACGGCGGGCCGGCCTTCTCGGCGCGTCGGTATTCCTCGTTGACGATCATGAGGAAGTGTGCGCGGCGGTTGGTGAGCTTGACCCGCATTTGCCAGTCCCCGTGCATCCGCCAGAAAGCGCGCGGGACCTCACTGTCGAAGAAACTCGCCAGGTACTCGCGGGCTTGCGCCTCGGAGAGAACGTCGATCGCCCAGGCCTGTTTCCAGGCTGTCATCAGCCGGTTGCAGTAGAGGAAGGGTCGTTCATCCATGCCCTCCGGTGCGACGCGAGCGCCCCAGCATTGCTGGTAGAAAGGTTCTTCCATGGCCAGCCGGACGAGTTCCGCAGTGGCCTCCTCGACCCTTCGCTGGCGGTCGCCGGTGTACTGCCGGTACTGGACCACGAGGCCGACCAGCACGCCGCCCAGGGCCAGGGTCGAGATTACGGCGGAGGCGGCGCCGTAGGCCTGGCCGATGTCGCTGACTCGGGAGAAGTCGGTGTCGCCCGGGTAGAGCCGGGCCAGGACGAACGGCGCCAGGAACGTGCTGATCATCGTGGCGGCGACGATCAGCACGACGGCGGCCGGCATCAGACGGCGGAAAACGTCTCCGGTGCGATTCCTTGATCTCGGAGAATCGTCGGCTGTCATGGGCACCCCCGGGGCATCTGTTTCTATTGTGCCCAACCGGAGCCGGTGACGGTACATTCATTCATTTGGCCGGATAATTGCGCGATGGCAATCTGCCAGGTGGCATTCTGGCGTATTTCAGATATGCAGCTATCTGATCGAAATGCCCGCCGGTCGCGATTTCTCGCCCGGTCCTGGAACTCGGCTGGTGCTCAGGGGTGCCTCAAGGGCCTTGAGGCACCCCTGAGCACCAGCCGGGAACGGGGAGGCGCGTGGCGGTCCGGTAGTGGTGGGGGCGTCGCGCGGGATCGGCCCGGGGCTTGGCTCGTGGCCTGCGGCGGGGTGCTTCGTACTCGTGCCGGGAAGCGGTCCGTCAGGGGCGGGGCGGGGTGGTGGGGCAGGCCGGGGCGGTGAAGACGGTGTGGGTGCCGTTGGTGAAGCGGCAGCCGAAGGCGGCGGAGGCTACCGTGCGGCGGTCCAGGATGGCGTCGCCGGCCGGGCGGTGGCCGGTGCGGATCCAGGTCGTCAGGTCGTCGAAGCCCTTGGCGAGTTCCGGCTCGGTGAAGTCGCAGTGGCCGACGCCACGGATGGCGCGGGAGACGAACAGGCCGGCGCGGCCGTTGCGGGCGGCGCGCTGGGCGTATTCCTGCTCCATCGAGAACGGGACGAACAGGTCGCCGACGTCGTGCAGGGAGAGGACCGGGACGGACGGGCGGCCTTCGACGCGCGGGATGCCGGCCAGGCCCGGGTCGGCGGTCGCGGTGTGCTGGACCCGCAGCACCTCGGCGTTGAGCCGGAACTCGGGGAAGCTCGGCAGGATGGTGTCGGTGAGCCGGTACACGGTGCGGCGGTTGTCGGTGACGTTGCCGGGGGCGATGCCGCCGGTGCCGCCGGACAGGCCGGGGTAGAGGCCGAACAGGAACGGCAGGTCGTTGAGCGGGGCGAGGGAGGTCGCGGCGTTCCAGTACGCGAACGCCGAGTCGAACCCGGGCCGGTCCCCGCCGCTGCGCCGTTCCACCGCGTCCGACCAGGTGCGCCCGGCCGGGGTGAGCACCGGCGGCGCGCCCACTTTCACGCCGAGCGCGGGCAGGATCTGGCCGACCTTGGCGCGCCACTGCGCCGGATAGTCCGCGGGCGGGGTGAGCGGGAAGTCGATCGGCACCTTGGCGAGCGCGGCCGCGGTGACGTTCGCGTCCAGGAAGTAGTCGTAGAGCTTGGTGTCGCCGAGCACCCCGCAGTACGGCATGGCCGCGTCGAACGCCCGCGGGAACCGCTCGATCGCCACCGCGGTGACCTGCCCGCCCATCGACGCGCCACTCATGATCACCGAGCGGGCGCGCCGGCCGGTGGCCTGACGGAACGTGTCGATCATCGCGTACGAGTCACGGACACCCTGGCCCACGTCGTACCCGTTGGTGGCGTAACTCGAAGCGGCCCAGGCGAACCCGGAATTGATGTAGTGCGCGCGCAGCGCGGGGTTGTCGACGTAGACCACCGTGCCGGTGCCGCGGTAGCCGTGCGCGTAGACGACGAGTTGCCCGTTCCAGCGCAGCGGCACCTCGATGCGGTACGCCGCGCCGTCCCGGATACCGGTGAGCACCCGGGACAGCGGCTTGCCGGCCGTGTCGGCGAGCGGCGTGAACGGCGCGCCGGAGAGGTCGCAGGCCGGATCGAAGACCAGGTATCCGGGCTGGGTGGTGCTGGGCGCGGGCGCGGCACACGCCACGGGTGCAGCGGAGGCCGGCGCGCTCAGAGCGGTGACCAGGGCCAGTGCGGTGGTGAGAACGGCGAGCCACTTCCGGCGCATGGTCATCGTGTTACCTCCCGGACACATCCAATGGCCGGGCATCGATGTTTGTCAAGGACGCCGCGGCTTTGTGGACAGTGCCGGCCCGGTCAGACGGCCCGGATCCGCACCGCGATCGTGTCGCCGTAGGTGACCGGTTCGGCCCGGAACCCGGGGGTGGTCACGACGATCGAGGCGAATCTCCCGCGCAGGCGGCGAGCCTTGATCACCGGTACCGGTCCACGGAACGAGCCCCGGCCCACGGTGATCGACAGCGTGACGTGCGCGCCGAGCACGGCGTCGTCCTCGACGGTCAGCGCGGTCTTGCCGTGCGGATCGAGGGTCACCGCGAGGGTGCCGCCGCTCTGCCGGAACCCGCCGCGCACCCGCACGCCGTCGTCCGCCAGCCGCAGTGTGCCGCCGGTGACGGTCACGTCGCCGGCGCCCAGCGCGGTCCGCGACTCCGCGGTCAGCGTGCCCTGGGCCAGGGTGACGCCGCCCCGGAAGTCGTTGTCGCCGGCGAGCGTGAGCGCGCCCGAGCCGAGCTTGACCAGCCCGCCCCGGCCGCCGATGTCGTTGCGCCAGGTGTCGGCGGCGTGGAAGCCGCCGAGCGCGGCGTCCAGGGTCACCGCGACGCCTGCGTCGAACGCGCCGTAGCCGTCGGCGGCCGCGAACAGGTTCAGCCGGCCCCACTGCTCCGGGCCGTCCAGGATCGGGTGGCCGGAGGTCAGGCCGGTGGTCCGGAGCACCTCGCGGCGCTGCCCGGCGTCCAGGTACGGCAGCCGGGTCTCGAGCAGCACCTCGGCACCGGTGGGCACGGTGACCGGGACGCGCTTGCCGTGCGCCGGCAGGTCGTACGTGTGCTTGTGCCTGACGTTCTTGACGTTGATCTTGCGCTCGGCCTCGGTGGAGCGTGCGTAGCCGAGGACGTCCGGGCCGACCTGGGCCTGGAAGTAGGCGAGGGCCTGCGCCCGCGCGTCCGCCTTGACCGTGGCGTTCGCCGGGTCGCGCAGGATCGCGGCGGCCAGCGCGGTGGCCAGGATCCGGCCGCCGATCACGTCGGCGGGGGAGTGCATGCCGGCCACGATCCGGGTGTGCGCCAGGTCGTACGCGGTGGCCACCAGCTCCTGGAAGCGCTCCGGCACGGCGTACGCGTAGGCGAGCGCGGCCAGGAAGAGCGCGTTGGTGTGGCCGCTGACGTACCCGCCGTCCTCGGCCGGGTTGGTCCCGCGCTGACGCAGCAGCGCCGGCACCACGACCACGTCGGACGCGTAGACCGGGAAGCCGAACGCGTCCACCGCGCCGGTGTCGACGACCTGGCTGTCCTCGGTGACCCGCCACGGGCGCGGGTACTGGAACGCGAACTTCGCCGGGTTGCCCGACGAGAAGTTGCCGCGCAACGTGTTGACCAGCGTGGCCACCTTGCCGAGCGCGGAGGTGGTGGAGCCCGCGCCGAGCGCCGAGCCGGCCGGGGCGCCGGCCGGTACGGCGTCGCTGACCGTGGTCGCCGGCGTGCCGGCGGGCGCCGTGGTGATGCCGGTGACGGCGAGCGCGCCGGCCCGGTAGAGCGGGGCCAGCGGGCCGAGCCCGGCGATCGTCGAGTAGCTCTGGTGCTGGCGGTCGACGACGAACGCCGTGGCCGCCTCGGCGTCGGTGCGGTGCGTGGTGACCTGCACGACGTACCGGATGTTGGCGCGCAGGAACGCGCGGTCCAGGACGGTGCCGGTGTTCCAGGTGGCGCCGGTGGCCCAGACCCGCCGGACGCCGGAGAGGATCCGCACGGCGGCGTTGGTCTCGACGGTCAGGTTCGCCGTGAGGTTGGTCTGGTAGCTGTCCACAAAAGCCGCGGGGGCGACGGCGGCGGAGGCGGCGGACCCGCGAAGTACGGGGCCGGCGAGAAGGCCGGCGGCGGAGGCGCGCAGGACGGTCCGGCGGCTCACGGAGATCGGAGGCATGGGGAAACTCCACGAGGCGGTAGCGGGGCAAGATCGCGGCCCAGCTTTCGTGCGGGTTTCCAACTCGCGGGTAACAACCGCGGATGTGAGCGTGAACATCGATGAACGTACCGATGCTGGGGTCTTCCTATCGGGCGGTTCGGGCCCTAGCGTCCGGATCGTGCTCACCACACGCATCCCCGTCGCGATCGTGGCGCTGACCGCCACCCTGATCGCCGTCCCCACCGCCCCCGCGTCCGCCGCACCCACCGGCGGAACTCTGAAGGTTCTTTCCTACAACATTGCCGGACTACCCGACATCCTGTCCAGTGCGGAAACGGATCGGCAGTCCGCGACGACCGCGATCGGCTCCCGGATCTCCGGGTACGACGTGATCCACGTGCAGGAGGACTTCAACTACCACGCCTATCTGTACGCCACCGACACGCACGCCTACCGCACCCCGACCAGCGGCGGCGCCGGCATCGGCTCCGGGCTGAACAGCCTGTCCTCCTACGCGTACGACACCGACGACTTCGAGCGCGCCGGATGGAACTCCTGCCAGTACGACTCCGGTGACTGCCTGACCCCCAAGGGCTTCACGTTCAGTCGTACCCGGCTGGCCGAGGGCGTCTACGTCGACTTCTACAACCTGCACACCAACGCCGGCACGAACGCCGGTGACCTCGCCTCCCGGGCCGACAACCTGAGCCAGCTCACCACGTTCATCGCCGGTCACTCGGCCGGCAACGCGGTCGTGGTGATGGGCGACACGAACACCCGGTACACCCGGACCGGCGACACCATCGCGGAGTTCACCGGCGCCAACGGCCTGACCGACGCGTGGGTGCAGCTGGAGCGCGGCGGGGTGGCCCCGGCCAAGGGCGCCGACCCGCTGCTCTGCCCCGAGGACACCTGCGAGGTGGTCGACAAGATCCTGTACCGGGGCAGCCGGCTGGTCACGCTGACCGCGACCTCGTACCACAACGAGCACGCGTCGTTCCTCACCGCGGACGGGCTGATGCTCTCCGACCACGACCCGATCAGCGCCGGCTTCTCCTGGACGGTGAACCCGGCGTACCAGTTCAGCGAGCAGTTCGGCGGCCCGCACGGCGACTACTTCAACGACGTCGAGCGCGCCGCGGCGGCCACCACCGTGGGGCTGCGGGCCGGTTCCCGGGTCGACGCGGTGTCGCTGGGCGCGCTCAGCCACGGCGGGACCGGCGGCACGGCCACCGCGCTGACCCTCGGCAGCGGCGAGTACGTGACCGGCCTCTACCTGTGCCGGGGTGTCTACAACTCACGGACCCGGATCTTCTACGCCCGGTTCACCACCAGCCTGGGCCGCACCCTGGCCGGCGGGAGCACCACATCGGACTGCGTGACGCGTACCGCGCCGGCCGGCTGGCAGATCGCCGGGTTCCACGGCCGGGCCGGCGCCGAACTCGACAAGGTGGGTGTCATCTATACGAAGCGGTGAGCCCGACTGCCCGAAGCGCGGGCAGCGGTGACGTCCGGTCGCGGCTACTGTCGGCCTCAACGAGGCGAGGTGGCGGATGAGTGACCGGACCGGCGACGAGCCAGGTATCGCGTACGGCTACGGCCGGCACCGCGGCCTCCTGGTGGACCGCACCGGCATCGAGGAGATCGTCTTCGGTCAGGTCCTGCTCTACCTGGAGAAACCCGACGCCGACCTGATCCGCGCGATGGCGCCCCGGCTCTCCGGGGTGATCGTCGAGGAGGCGGTCACCCCGTACGCGCCGGAGGCCCGCGCGCTGTGGTCGCTGCCGGTCCCGGTGCTGACCGGGGTGACCGTCGACGACAGCTGGCTCGGCCACGACGTGGTGGTCGACTTCGACGCCGGGACCACCGCGCCGCCGGTGCCGGCCGGCGCCACCACCCTGCGCGTGCACGCCGAGGTGACCGGTCCCGCCGAGGCCCGGGCGGCCGCTCACCTGGCCGACGGCTGGGCGCCGCTGCGCGCCGAGGACCTGCGCGCGCTGACCGCGACCGATCGCGCCGAGCTGTGGCGGCTGCTGGCCGGGTCGGACCGCTCGCTGCCGGCTGTCCGGTGGTTCGACGAGCAGGCCGGCGGTCCGCCGGCGGCGTCATTCGGCCGGCGCGGCGTCCGCTCGTTGCTCCCGGATGCCGTCGATTCCTTTCGTACGATCATCGAGGCGTTCCCGGGCGGTGACCCGCTCGTCGTGCTCCCGATGGTCTCGGACCGGCGGGAGATCTCCGCGTTCACCGCGGTCACCGACGCCCGCTGGCGCCTGGGCCTGGACATCGCCACCCCGGCCGCCGCGCTGACCGTCGCCGATCTGGTCGACGACTGTCACCTGCTCACCGTCGCGACCGCCGACCTGGCCCAGCACACCCTGGTCTGGGACCGGAGCATCCGCAACGACGTGCTGCTGCCGGTGGACCGGCTCCCGGCGATCGTGGCCCAGCTGGTCGAGTGGTCCGCCTCGATCGCCACGTCCCGGTCCGTGCCGTGCCTGGTCGCCGTCGACCTGCGGCCCAGCGTCCGGCTGCACGACCAGCTGCGGGCCGCCGGGGTGCACGACATCTCCTGCCCGGCGCCGCTGGTCCGGCACTGGCGCAACCTGCTCGACCGCACCCTCTGATCATCTCCGGCCGGGTCAGCCCCGCTGGGCGCGGTCGACCAGACCGGTGGCGACGTCGCGGAGTTTGCGGTTGGACTCCTGGGACGCCCTCGCCAGGATCGCGAACGCCTCGTCGGCGGTGCAGTGCCGCTGGCCCATGATGATGCCCTTGGCCTGCTCGATCACCGCGCGGTTCTCCATCGCGGTCTGCAGGTTCCGGGTCAGGGCCAGCGTGGTGTTGTAGAGGTGCGCGTTGGCCAGGGCGATCGCGGCGTACCCGGCGAACGTCTCGGCCAGCACCACCGCGTCGGGGTCGAACGCCCGTGCCGAGGTGGCGTAGATGTTGAGCGCACCGGACACCCGCTCGTGGATCTGCAGGCCGACGCTGAGCGCGCTGTGCACGCCGACGACGTCGGTGTTCTCCTCCCAGCCGGGCCAGCGACGCTCCGCGCCGACGTCGTCGACGAGCAGCGTGGTCCGGTCCCGGCAGGCGTCCAGGCAGGGGCCGGAGCCGCGCTCGTACTGCCACTTGTCGATCCGGTCGGCGGCCTCGCCGGTGCTCGCGACGGTGTGCGGGCCGCGGTCGCGGATCAGGGTCACCGAGACCTCGTACGCGCCGGGCACCGCCCGCTTGGCCAGCTCGGCGACGGTGGCCAGAACCCCGTCCAGGTCGGTCTCGCCCAGATTGATCCGGGCGAGCTCACGGAAGGCAGCGGTGGGGTCCATCGGATCCTGCGTCATGGTCACCCTCCTTACCCCGTTTCGCCGGGCGGGCAGCGCCGAACCGCCCGGCGGCCCGCGCGGGTGATTCCACGCCGCCGGCCGGGACGGGCAGGGGGTCAGGCGGTGACGTCGAGGCGGCCGTCGCCGCGCTGGGAGAGGTAGCGCAGGGCCGGCTCGAGGTAGCCGGCGACCGGGTTGCGGCCCGGCGTGGCCTGGTCGTAGCGGCGGGACAGGTCCTTCAGGTACGCCGGGGTCACCTCCTGCCCCGGAGCGAGCCGGCCCGCCGTGCGGTCCGCGGCGATCGCACCGGCCAGCGAGTTGATCCAGCCGGAACTGCGCTGGCCGGGGTCGATGCGCTGGCCGGTGGCCTGGTAGATCAGCTCGCGGTCGCGGTCGGAGAGGGCGTCCGCGTCGTCGTGGGCGTTCTGGTGGCGTTCCCTGGCGGACGGCCGGACCGGTGGCACCGAGGACGTCTGCGGGGTGCGGTTCAACCGGGAAACGGACATCGGGGATGGACCTCCTGAGGCACTCGTCATCCTCCAGATCGGCCACCCTCCGGAGCACCTGAGGGAGCAACGGAGGACGCGTACGGTGAGAGCCGTCCCCCCGGATGCGCGCCACGGACGTGGCCGAGCAGAAAGGGATGGACGTGACCAGCTGGACCATCACGGAACGGATCGACCTCGGCGGGGTGAGGCCGGAGGGCGACCTGACCATCGCCGAGCACGCCACGGGCGTGGTCCTCTTCGCGCACCGCGGCGGCGGTTCCCGGCAGAGCCCGCGCCGGCAGGCGATGGCCCGGGAGCTGAACCGCCGCGGGTTCGCCACCCTGCTGGCCGACCTGCTCGCGCCGGAGGAGGACACCGGGGCGGGCGGCCTCGAGATCGGACTGCTCGCCGACCGGCTGGTCACCATGATCGACTGGGTGCGCCTGCACCCGGCCACCGCGGGCCTGCCGCTCGGGCTCTTCGGCGCCGGCGCGGGCACGGCGGCGGCGCTGGTCGCGGCGGTGACCCGGCCGGACGCGGTCCGTGCGGTGGTGTCCCGCAGCGGCCGCCCCGACCTGGCCGGACCAGCGCTGATCGAGGTGGAGGCGCCGACCCTGCTGATCGTCGGTGAGCGGGACGAGGCGGTGCTCGCGCTCAACGAGGAGGCCCGCAACACCATGCGGGTGCACGCCGAGCTGCGGATCATCCCGGGCGCGACCCGCCGGTTCGAGGAGCCGGGCGCGCTGGACTCGGTGGCCGAGGAGGCCGCGGAGTGGTTCGGGTCGTTCCTCACCCCGGCGATGCGCCGGCCGGCGGGCCGGCATCCGGCGCTGCAGCACCTGGCCGTGGCCCGCCGGTGGGATTGAGACCGCCGGATTTCATCATGCGTTGAAATACACTCTCGACCGCTCTCCAGAATTCATCTAGCGTTGAGTTCAACACTTGATGAGTTCCGGGGAGGAACCATGGACACCGCGATCGAGGTCTCCGGCCTGGTCGTCAGACGCGGGAAGCGAGCCGTGCTCGACGGCTTCTCCTGCTCCGTCCCGCGGGGCAGCGTCACCGGGCTGCTCGGCCCCAGTGGCAGCGGCAAGACCACCCTGATGCGCACGGTGGTCGGCGTGCAGAAGGTCGCGGCCGGCGAGGTGACCGTGCTCGGCGTCCCGGCCGGCGCGCCGGCGCTGCGCAGCAAGATCGGATACCTGACCCAGGCGCCCAGCGTCTACGCCGACCTCACCGTCCGGGAGAACGCGCGCTATTTCGCCTCGCTGCACCGCCTCGGCAAGGACGCCGCCGATCAGGCACTGGAGACCGTCGGGCTGACCGGCGCCGCCGGCCAGCTGGTCGCCGACCTGTCCGGCGGCCAGCGCAGCCGGGCGTCGCTGGCCTGCGCCATCGTGAGCCGGCCCGAGCTGCTGGTGCTCGACGAGCCCACCGTCGGGCAGGACCCGGTGCTGCGCGACGAGCTGTGGGCGCATTTCCGGCGGATGGCCGCCGACGGCGCCACCGTGCTGGTCTCCAGCCACGTGATGGACGAGGCGAACCGCTGCGACCGGCTGCTGCTGATCCGCGAGGGCGTGCTGATCGCCGACGACACCCCGGCCGCGGTGAAGAAGTCGGCCGGCACCGACGACCTGGACCAGGCGTTCCTCAACCTGATCCGCGCGCACGAGGCGGTGGCGGCATGAACGACTGCACCGAGCGGCACCTCGCCGCGCCGGGGAGCGACCTCGCGGGCGCGGGCCAGCAGAGCATGCCGAAGGAGGGCACATCATGATCATGCTGAGCACGATCCGGCGGATCCTCACCCAGCTGCGGCACGACCCGCGCACCATCGCGCTGATCGTCGTGGTGCCCACCCTGCTGATCACCCTGATCTACTTCATGTACGACGGCCAGCCCCGGGTCTTCGACCGGATCGCGTTGACCATGCTGGGCATCTTCCCGTTCATCACGATGTTCCTGATCACCTCGATCGCCATGCTCCGGGAACGCACCAGCGGCACGCTGGAGCGGCTGTTCACCACCCCGGTCGGCAAACTCGACCTGCTCTTCGGGTACGGGATCGCGTTCGGCGGCGCGGCCGCCGTGCAGGCGGCGGTCGCGGCCGGTTTCGCCTACGGGGTGCTGGGCATGCGCGCAGCCGGCGGCCTCGGCCTGGTCGTGCTGATCGCGGTCGCCAACGCCGTGCTCGGCGTCGCGCTCGGCCTGCTGTGCAGCGCGTTCGCCCGCACCGAGTTCCAGGCGGTGCAGTTCATGCCGCTGGTGGTGGCGCCCCAGCTGCTGCTGTGCGGGCTCTTCGTGCCCCGTGAGGCGATGACCGGGTGGTTGCAGGCGATCAGCGACGTGCTGCCGATGTCCTATTCGGTGCAGGCGCTCACCGAGGTCGGCCGGCACGCCGATCCGACCGGCACGATGTGGCGTGACCTGGGCGTCGTGCTGGGCGCGATCATCGTGGCGCTCGCGGTGGGCGCCGCGACGTTACGACGCAGGACAGAATGATCGCGTACGACCGGTAGCGGCCGCGTCGTACCGGAAGGGGTTGGTGAGATGGCACGACGGACCGGGCGGCGGCCCGGCAACCAGGACACCCGGGAGGTGATCCTGACCGCCGCGCGGGCGGCGTTCGCCGACAAGGGGTTCGACGGCGCCTCGATCCGTGCCATCGCCACCGCCGCCGAGGTCGACCCGGCCCTGGTGCACCACTACTTCGGCACCAAGGACAAGCTGTTCCTGGCCGCGATGCAGGCGCCGATGGACCCGGCCGAGCTGCTCGACGCGGTCGCCGAGGGAGACCTGGACCAGGTCGGCGAGCGCTTCGTCCGGCTGTTCCTGACGATCTGGGACGGGCCGGGCGGCGCGGCCGGGGTGGCCCTGCTGCGCTCCGCGGTCGGCAACGAGTGGACCACCAGGCTGTTCCGCGAGTTCGTGGTGACCCAGATCCTCCGGCGGGCGGTGCCCAAGCTCGGCCTCGACGACGAGCAGGGCCCGTTGCGGATCACCCTGGCCGCCAGCCACATGGTCGGCGTCGCGATGGCGCGGTACGTGATCAAGGTGGAGCCGCTGGCGTCCGTGCCGTCCGAGACGATCGTGGCGATCGTCGGGCCGACCGTGCAGCGTTACCTGATGGACCCGCTGCCGGATCAGTCGACGTCGCCGCCGAGCGTGGTCAGGTAACTGTCGATCGCGTTGCGGGTGGTCGTCGGCAGGTCCTGGAACTGCAGACCGATCTCGATCAGACCGTCCCGCGGTGTCCGGCGCATCACCTTGGCCTCGGCCGAGCCGCCCAGGCCGTCCATGGTGAACTCGGTGCGGACGACGTCGCCGATCGCCACCCGGACGTCGGCCGGGACGGTGCAGCCCAGCCCGTCCGAGCTCAGGTCGACCACCTGCGCGTCGACCGGCGTGGGCCGCGACGACACCCGCAACCGGACCGTGCCCTCGGCGTTGAGCCGGTCGTGCCGGCGGCGTTCCAGGCGTTCGGCCACGTCGGACAGGTCGCCGATCTGCGCCATCGTGGCGTCCACGCTGCGGTGCAGCTGCTGCACGATGGCGTGCTGCTGATCGGCGATCCCGCCGAGCTGGCGCATGGTGTCCTCGATGTCGCCGACGTCGTGGATGATCGCGCTGAGCGTCTGGCCCATCTGCGCCACGTCCGACTCCAGCGCGGCGATCGTCCGGGTGATCTCCTCGGTCGAGGTCGCGGTCGTGTCGGCCAGGCTCTTCACCTCGTCGGCCACCACCGCGAAACCGCTTCCCGCGTCGCCGGCCCGGACCGCCTCGATCGTCGCGTTCAGGGCGAGCAGCCGGGTCTGCGACGCGATCCCGGAGATCACGCTGGCGATCCCGGCGACCTGCCGCAGGCTGGCGTTCAGCGCGGTGGCCGCCTCGTCGGCGCTGAGCGCCCGGCGGCCCAGCGCCTCGGCCGCGTCGTTGGTGACGGTGACCCGCTCGTGGGTGGCCGCCGCGGCGTCCCGGGCCGCGCCGACCTGCACGACCACGTCCTCCAGCTTGGTGCCGATCACCGCGGCGGTGCCGTCGATCGCCTCCTTGGCCCGGCGCCGCAGCCGCTGGTTGTTCTGCTTCTGCGCCAGCGCGGTGGCCTGCGCCTGCTCGGCCCGGTCGGCCAGCATCCGCTCGATCTCGGCGTCGCGCTGCCGGAGCGCCTCGCCGAGCTCGGCGATCATCAGGCGCGCGCTGGCCAGGGTGTCCGGCCCGGCGCTCGCGTCGCCCGAGCCGGCCTCCCGGCGCAGGCTGTTGCGGCGGACCAGCACGGCGCCGGCGGCCAGGGCGAGCAGGACCGCGGTCAGGACGAGCCACACCGGCGTCACGCCAGGGCGTCAGCGGCGGACCGGGCGGTGTGCGTCGACAGGATCACGATCTCTCCCCGCCAGGCTCGGTGTGCGGCAGACGTTCCGACGCTACCTGACCGGAAGAAGCGGGTGGGGAAAACCTCAGTTCCGCCGATGGCGGCCGATGGTCGGGCCCTCGACAGAGCGACCCCTCGAAGTGATCAAGGAGCCTCCCATGAGCATCAGCATCGGCACGTCCACCCCGTCCACGGCCTGGGAGACGCACGCCGCGTGGCTCCGCCTGCGCGGTGACTGCCAGCAGCTCTTCGACCACGTGCTGCAGGGCGCGGGCCGGCCGGAGCTCGACGACGACAAGGTCGCGGTGCTGGCGAGCCGGGACGCGATCGCGCGGATGGATCAGGGCAGTGCGGTCAACATCCTGGTGTGAGCGGACGTCGGCGAGCCGGTGACGGCCGGGAGGGTGAACTCGAAGCAGGAGCCGCCGCCCGGGTGGTTCGCGGCGCTGATCACGCCGCCGTGGCGCTCCACGATCCGTTTGCAGATGGCCAGGCCGAGGCCGGTGCCGAGGTAGTCGCCGGTCAGGTGGGCCCGGTGGAAGTTGCCGAAGATCGCCTCGTGCTGCCCGTCCGGGATGCCGATGCCGTTGTCGGCGATCCGCACCGTCACCAGCGGGTCGGCCGGTGACGAGACGGCGCTGATCTCCAGGGCCGGCACCACCCCGGGCCCGGTGTACTTGATCGCGTTGCCGACCAGGTTGTCCATCAGCTGCCGGACCAGCACCGGATCGGCTCGCACGGCGGGCAGTGGCCCGATGCTGAACCGGGGCTCCGGCTTGCCGGCCGCCACCGCCGCGTCCGCGCGGGCCACCACGATGTCCGCGACCACGTCGGCCAGCTCCACCACGACCGGTGCGACGGTGGCCTCCCGCGCCGTCGCGTACGAGAGTAGGCCGTCGATCAGCCCGCGCATCCGCGCCGAGGCCCGGATCAGCCGGGCCAGGTCGTCCTGGGCCTGCTGGAGACCGGGGTGCTCCGGTACGCCGTCCAGCGCCTCCAGCGCCGCCACGGTCCAGCCGTCCACGCTGGCCAGCGGGTTGAGCAGGTCGTGCGCCACCACCCCGGCGAAGTTGGTCAGCTCGTCGCGGTGCCGCCGTTCCGCGGTCACGTCGTGGAAGAGCACCACCGCGCTGCGGGTGCCGTCCGGGTGCGGCAGGGAGGTGGCGGTCACCCGTACCACCCGGCCCTCGGGCACCCCCGGGCTGCGCACCGGCATGTCCACCCCGCGGACGTCCTCGCCGGCCAGGGCCCGCAGGTGGGCGGTCTCGTCGTCACCGAGCAGCTCGGTCACGGCGGGGTTGCGCAGGGTCACCCGGCTGTCCGGGCCGATCACCGCGAGCCCGTCGGCCATCGAGTCGATGATCGCCGTGAGCAGGTCGGCGTGGTGCGAGGCCTGCTCCTGCTGGGTGGCCAGCTCGGCCTGCCGGGCGTGCAGCTCGGCCTTCTCCTCGGCCAGCGCGGTGAGCAGGGTGCGCCGCTCGTCCCGGCCGAGGGACAGGGCCAGGCCGACCAGGGTGACCAGCACGCAGAACAGCTGGACCAGCACGGTGCGCTGGTCGATGTCGCCGACCTGCGCGAACGGGCCGGAGCCGAGCAGCGTGTACTGCACCGCGATGCCGCTGATCACCGAGTTGTGCACCAGCACCCACGGGGTGGGCAGCCGGGTGCCGACCAGGACGGTGAAGCCGAGGAGGGCGAACGACAACGGGAGGCGGTGATCGTACGCGAAAGCACTGATCTGGCCGGCGACGCTGACCGCGAGAAGACCGGCGACCTCGACCGACCGCCAGAAGGAGGGACGCCGCCGGATCTTCCGGCCGGCGCGCAGTGCCGCGCCGACCCAGATCCCGGCCGCCCCGATGATCAGGATGCCGGTCAGGTGCCGGGCCGTCGACATGACCGAGGACGCGATCGGCATCGAGCCGGTGACCAGCCAGCGGCCCAGCATGCCGCTGACGCCGGCCGCGCAACTGGCGGCGAGCGCGGCGCCGAACAGGCCCCACAGGTCGCGCGGTGAGCGCAGGGTCTCGCCGCCGCCGGCGCCCCACAGATCCGGTCGCCAGTGGCGCAGCGCGCGGAGGAAGACGCCCACCTCGATCAGCCCGACCATCCCGGCGACCACACCGACCGCGGGGGAGGCGCCGGTGAGCCAGTTCCCGGTGCCGAGGATCCCCGCGAGCAGCAGCAGGTCGAGGCGGCGGGTGGGCGCGGCGCGCTGGGCGCAGAGCCAGACCGCCGCGACGCCGGCGGCCGGCCAGACCAGGCTGACCCCGTCGGCGACCATCGCGGTGCGCCGGCCCGCGTAGACGGCGGCGGCGTACAGGAGGGCGAACAGCACGGTCCGAGCCAGCGAGCGCCGATAGCCAGTCGTCACCCGCCACCTCCTGCCGGACGTCTGACGTAGAACTATCGACCGGTTGCGGTCATCGCTGAGGCGCTGGCGGCAAGTCCTCCAGAGTGGCCCGGATCGGTCCCACGCGCAGGATCCCGTCGTCGAGCGGCACGCAGCGGACCCCGCCCCGGCCGCGCAGCGCCTTCCACGCGCCTGGGCCGATGCTGACGTCCATCCACGCGCACGGGTTGGCGGCCCGGCGCACCGCGAGCCGGACCGGCCCGTCGCCGGAGTCCAGCGCGAGCACCGCGCCAACCAGGTCGTCGAGGGTCTTCTCGCCGAAGCGCAGCCCGGCGACCAGGATGTTGCGCCGCGCCTGGGCCAGGCCGGCACCGTCCGGAAGCGACTCCCGGGCGATCACGGTGATCGCCGCGTCGCGGTGCGCGGCGTGGTTGAAGTAGCGGTCGCCGACGATGCCGAGACCGGCCCGGACCCTGATCTCCGGGACCAGTTCGCCGTCCGGGGCCGGCGCCGGGCCGTCGGCCGGGCGGCCCTCGAAACGGTGCGCGGGTGAGGCCAGCAGCTCGACTATCTCCACCGGCCGGAGTCTATGCCCGGCGGCGCTCAGCGCACGTGGCTCAGCGCCTCCGCGAGCACGTCCTTGGCGTCCTGCACGTCCACCTCGAGGCGCTGCAGCGGCCCGCCGGTCTCGGTCAGCCGGGCGGCCTCGGCGCCACCGGCGAAGAACGGCGCGAACCCCAGCTCCTGGATGATCCGGCAGGCGGCCAGCCGGGCGTCGCGCTGGTCGGTGCAGAGGAACTCGGCGAGCAGCGGGTCGTGGCCGCGCCGCCGGCCCAGCACGTCGGTGCTGATGGTGTTGAACGCCTTCACCCAGTGCGCTTCCGGCGCCCACTCGATCAGGGTCTCCAGGCCGCTCTTGCCGTACGGGCCGTCCGGCACGGTCAGCACCGACGGGATGTCCAGCGTGGACGGGAAGCCCGGCGCGAAGGAACCGAGACCACCCGGGCCGGTCTCCCCGGGGACGGTGCCGGTGGCCACCGGGTTGGTGGCGTCGATGACCACCTTGCCGGCCAGCGCGTGGTGCGCGAGGTCGACCGCTTCCTTGGCCGACTCCCAGTTCGGGGCGAAGAACACCACCTCGCCGTACGACGCCGCCTCCGGGATCGTCATCGCCCGGATGTGCCCGTCACCGTGCTCGACCAGGTCGGTCAGCCGGTCCGGGTGCCGGGAGGTGACCGCGACCTCGTGACCGCTCTCGGCGCACCACGTGGCGAGCGTGCCGCCGAGCTGACCTGCGCCAATGACACCGATTCGCATGGTCCCAGGGTGCCTGCCGGATCATCCTTCCGCGTGGTGAACCGGGAAAACCCCGTAGATCATCCGCAGCTCGACCACGACCAGGTCGTCGACGAGTCCCTCCGGGTCGCTCGCGGCGGCGAACGCCGCGGTGCGCAGGTCGTCGATCATCTCGGCGAGGACCCGCGGGGCGGGACCGTGCGGCGCCACCCCGGCGGCCCGGTCCCGGGCGATCCGGGCGGCGAGCCGCTCCACGTGCGCCTCGCGCAGCCAGGCCCGCCACCGGGCGATCGGCGGGCAGCCGGGCGCGGCGGCCAGCGCGCCGGTCAGCAGCCGGCCCTGGTCGCGCCAGAGCGCGGCGAGCGCGGCGAGCGAACGGCGCAGCGCCGGCTCGTCCGGCCCGGCGCCGTCCAGCCACGGCCCGGCGTCCCGGCCCACCTCGCCGGCCAGGCCGTGCAGCAGCGCGACCACCACGGCGAGCTTGGAGTCGAAGTAGAAGTAGAAGCTGGACCGGGAGATCTCCGCGCCGGCGGCCAGCTCGTCGATGGTGATGGCGTCGAGCGGCTTGCGGCTGAGCAGGTCCCGGGCGGTGGCCAGGATCGCCTGCTCGCGCAGGTCACCCTTGCTGGGACCGCGGCGTCGGCCGGCGGGGGCGGTGCTCATGCCGATCACGGTAACGCGGCTGTCCGGCTGGAGTCGACACGGTGTCGAGTTTTTCGACATACTGTCGAGGAGTAACGACGACGTGTGGAGGAACTGATGCAGGAGATCCGTCTCGCCAGCCGGCCCAGCGGGTGGCCGACCGCCGACAACTTCGAGCTGGTCGAGCTGCCCACCCCGGAGCCGGGCGAGGGCCAGGTGCTGATCCGCAACCAGTTCATGTCGGTCGACCCGTACATGCGGGGGCGGATGAACGACGTGAAGTCCTACGTCCCGCCGTTCCCGCTCGGCGCGGCCCTCGACGGCGGGGCGATCGGCCAGGTCGTCGCGTCGCACTCGCCGGGTGTGCCGGTCGGCGCGACAGTGGTGCACGGGCTCGGCTGGCGTGACTTCGCGGTGACCGACGCCGCCAAGGTACGGGTGATCGACCCGGCGGCCGCGCCCACGCTCTCCGCGTACCTCGGGCTGCTCGGGATGACCGGGCTCACCGCGTACGTCGGCCTGCTGGACATCGCCCAGTTCCGCGAGGGCGACACGGTCTTCGTCTCCGGTGCGGCCGGCGCCGTCGGCAGCGTGGTCGGGCAGATCGCCAAGCTGCGCGGCGCGAAGCGCGTGATCGGCAGCGCCGGTTCCGCCGGGAAGGTCGGCCACCTGGTCGACGACCTCGGCTTCGACGCCGCGTTCAACTACAAGGACGCCCCGGTCCGCGAGCAGCTGCGCGCGGCCGCGCCGGACGGCATCGACGTGTACTTCGACAACGTCGGCGGCGAGCACCTGGAAGCCGCGATCGGCTCGCTGAACAAGTTCGGCCGGGTCGCGCTCTGCGGCGCGATCTCGCAGTACAACGAGACGTCCGCGCCGGCCGCGCCGCGCAACCTGGCCCTCGCCATCGGCAAGGAGCTCAACCTGCGCGGCTTCATCGTCGGCAACCACGGCAAGCGGATGCCGGAGTTCGTCGAGGAGGTCGGTGGCTGGCTGCGAGCCGGGCAGATCTCGGCGCCGGAGACGGTGGTGGACGGGCTGGCCAACGCGCCGGAGGCGTTCCTCGGGCTGATGCGGGGCGAGAACACCGGCAAGATGGTCATCAAGATCAGCGAGTAGGAGGGTCGCGGGTGACCGACTTCGCGGTGCTCGGGCCGGTGGCCGCGACCGGGGCCGACGGCGCGCCGATCGCCCTCAAGGGCCCGATGCACCGCGCGGTCCTGGCCCGCCTGCTGGTCGCCCGCGGCCGGGTGGTCCCGGTCGGCGTCCTGGTCGCCGATCTCTGGGTGGCGCCGCCGGACGGCGCGATCGCCGCGGTGCGGACGTTCGTCGCTGCCCTGCGGCGGGCGGTGGAGCCGGACCGGATCCGCCGGGCGCCGGGCACGCTGCTGGTCACCGAGGCTTCCGGGTACGCCCTGCGCCCCGCCCCGGGCACCGTCGACGCCTGGCGCTTCGAGGAGATCGTCCACGCCGCCGCTCCGCCGCTCGCCCACCTGGACGAGGCGCTGAGCTGGTGGCGTGGCCCCGCCTACGCGGACTTCCCGGACGCCCCGTGGGCCGCCGCCGACCGCGCCCGCCTCGCCGAGTTGCGCCTGCGCGCCCTGGAACGCCAGGCCACCGCCCGCCTCGAACGGGGCCGTGCCGCCGAGGCGGTCCCCGACCTGGACGCCTACGTCACCGAGCACCCGTGGCGGGAGGAGGGCTGGCGGCTGCTGGCCCTGGCGCTCTACCGGACCGGGCGGCAGGGCGACGCGCTCGCCGTGCTGCGCCGGGCCCGCGCCCTGCTGGTCGGCCAGCTCGGCGTCGACCCGGGCCCGGCCCTGCGCCGTCTGGAACAGGACGTCCTGCGCCAGTCCCCGGCCCTCGACCTGGTCACGGGCCCGGCGCGCGGCCCCGGCCCGGCAGCGGAGGTGCCGCCCGGCCCCGACCTGGCCGCCGGCGTGCTGGCCCGGGCGGCGGAGGCGTATGACCGGGTGGCGGGCACCCGGGTCCGGCTGGAGTCGGCGGTCGGACTGCTGCGGAACCTGGCGGTGACCGGCGCCGGTGGCCTGTCCGCGGCCCGGGAACAGCGCAGCGCGGCCGTCGCGGCGGCCGAACAGCTCGGCGATCCGGAACTGGCCGCCCGGGTGATCGGCGCCTACGACGTGCCGGCCGTCTGGACCCGTGCCGACGACCCGGAGCAGGCGGCCGGGATCGTGGCGGCCGCCGCCCGGACCCTCGCCGCGCTGCCGGCCGGCCACCACGCGGCCCGGGCCCGGCTGCTGGCCACCGTCGCGTGCGAGTCGCGCGGCACCACCGACCCGTGGCCGCGGGAGTGCGCCCGGGAGGCCGAGCGGATCGCCCGCGGGCTGGACGACCCCGGCCTGCTGGCGTTCGCGCTGAACGCGGTCTACCTGCAGAGCTGTCACCGGACCGGGCTGGCGCCGGACCGGGACGCGATCGGCGAGGAGCTGATCGGGCTGGCCGCCCGGCACGGCCTGGTCACCGCCGAGGTGCTCGGCCACCTGATCCGGATTCAGGGGCGGGCCGCGCTCGGCGACCTGGCCGGCGCGGACCGGCACGCGGCGGCGGCCGGTGCGCTCGGCGCGCGCTACGAGTTGCCGCTGGTCGGCGTGTTCACCGAGGGGTACGCGGCGCTGCGGCTGGACATGACCGGCGCCCCGCCGGCCGACGTCGAGCGGGCCTACCGGGAGCTGGCGCCGCGGCTGGACGGCGCCGGGATGCCCGGGCTCAGTGCGGGGCTCGTGCCGCTGGCGCTGCTCGGGATGCGGGTGCGGCGGGGGCTGCCGCTGGGGGAGCGGGGCGACGACTTCGGGCCGTACCGGAGATGGGTCCTGCCGCTCTGGGACCACCGGGAGTTGCGGGACCTCCCGGACCCGCCGCCGGATCTGCTCGCCGAGGCGCTCTGGAGCCTGGTGGCGACGGCGGCGCTGGCGGCCGGTGACCGTGCGGCGATGCTGCGGGCACGCACCGCGCTGGCCCCCGCCACGGCCGAATGGGCCGGTTCCGGTAGCGGACTGCTCACCCTCGGCCAGATCGGCGGGCAACTCGCTGACCTGGACCGCGCGCTGGCAGCGGAGAGTTGATCTTTTAGATACGGTCCGTCCGGCTGAGCGTAGTCATCCGTATGGACGACGCTGCTGACGGAAAGCAGACACTAGCGTTCGCGTGTGGCAAATCGGTTCCAACTCTGGGGACAAGCGGGCTGGGCAAGTGCCGAGGTCGTCGGCGAGACTCACTACGCCAAGGCGATACGAGCGCTGTTCAACGGCGACTTCAACCCACAGGGAACCGACCTGACCGTACCGGTCCAGCTGATACCCGACCGCAGCAATCGCCACGATCGCAACGCCGTCGGTGTCTGGTCCGGTAACGCGCTGCTCGGCCACCTGCCGCGCCCCGAGGCCGCCCGGTACGTGCACGTCCTCACCGCGCTGACCAAGCGCAACCTGGTCCCCGAGGTGAACGCCCAGATCCACGGCCGGGAGTGGGGCGAGTACGACGGCCGCCCGCCCGCCTTCGTCGGCACCATCCGCCTCGACCTGGCCGAGCCGCACATGATCGTGCCGGCCAACGACCCGCCCCGCCAGGAGCACCGGCTGCTGCCGACCGGCTCCGCCCTGCAGGTCAACGGGTACGAGCGGCACGCCGACGCGCTGGCCCCGTTCCAGCGGCCGGAGGGCGAGTGCTGGGCGTACGTGACCCTGCACGAGATGGCCGACCACCTGGTCGAGGTGCGCCTCGGTGACATCCGGGTCGGTGACCTGAGCCCGAAGATGAGCGTCGAGCTGACCCCGGTGCTGCGGTACCAGTCCGAGCGGGGCCTGGTCGTCGCGGCCCGCGCCATCGTCAAGAGCAACGTCAACAAGACCGAGGTGCTGCTCTACGTCGCCCGGGTCCAGGACCTGCCGGAGAGCGTGGCCGGCCCGGCCGCCCGGCTCGCCACCAGCGGGCGGGTCGCACCGGTCTCGCCGCCGGCCACCACCACCCCGGTCCTCGCCACGTCGACCGGCCCGGACCTGCCGGCCGCCGGCACCTCCGCGGTGCCGAGCTGGATGGCCACCAGCGACGCCGTGCCGACCTGGGCGTCCGCGCCCAGCGACGCGCAGCCCACCTGGATGGACCGCAGTGAGCTGGTGCCGAGCTGGGTGCAGGCCAGCGGCCCGGTGCCGAGCTGGGCGGCCTCGGTCAGCGGCCCGGTGCCGACGATCGCCGGCAAGACCCCGGCGCCCGAGGAGCAGGTCGTCCCCGGCGTCCCGGCCCACCCGATCCCGGGCGTGCCGACCTCGCCGATGCCCGGCGGCACCATGCCGGCCAGCCCGGCCGGTGGATCGTCCGGCCAGCTCGGCGGATCGCCGGGGCAGTTCGGTGGGAGCGCTCCGAGTGGGCAGCCCACCGGCCTGTTCGACAGCAGCCGCCAGGTCGGCCCGGGCAGCGGGCTGTCGTCCGGCCCGAGCAGCGGGCAACTGGCCGGCCCGAGCGGCGGGCAACCGGTCGGCCCGAGCGGCGGGCAACCGGTCGGGCTGTTCGACGGCAGCGTGCCGGTCAGCCCGTCCGGTGGGTCGTCGTTCGACGGCAACCGCCCGACCAGCCCGTCCGGTGGGCAGTCGTTCGACGGCAACCGCCCGACCAGCCCGTCCGGTGGGCCGTCGTTCGACGGCAACCGCCCGGTCAGCCCGGCCGGTGGGCAGCTGTTCGACGGCAATCGCCCGGTGAGCCCGGCCGGTGGCCAGTTCGGTGGCAACGCGCCGGTGAGTCCGGCCGGCGGCGGGCAGCCGACCGGCCTGTTCGGCGGCTCCGGCGAGATCG
This sequence comes from Actinoplanes awajinensis subsp. mycoplanecinus, assembly GCF_001509495.1. Classification (NCBI taxonomy): domain Bacteria; kingdom Bacillati; phylum Actinomycetota; class Actinomycetes; order Micromonosporales; family Micromonosporaceae; genus Actinoplanes; species Actinoplanes awajinensis. Next base: position 41,269 of record NZ_LLZH01000283.1, read on the forward strand.
CCGAGACCACGGTGATCCCGGCGCTCAGCGCCGTGATGAAGCAGCACGCCGCCACGGTCACCGGCTCCGCGCCGGTGTCGCCCGCGCCCGACCCGAACCGGCACCCGCCGATCCCGGTCGCGCCCACCGGCGTCAAGTTCCAGGTGCCGCCGGGCTGGCCGACCCCGCCGGACGGGTGGTACCCGCCGGAGGGCTGGCGACCGGAGGCCGCGTGGCCGCTCGCACCCTCCGGCTGGCAGTGGTGGGTCCCGACCTGGGACTGATTTGGGGCGGGTGGGGCGGGTGTGTCGCCAAGTTGGTCCGATCCGAGCGAAACGTCGGATTAACCCGAAAAAACGCCACCATGCGGCCCGTCGCCTTGCTGGAATGGAAAAATGCGGTGGGATCAATCGGACGGGTTGACCGGGCGGCCTGATGCCCGGGTACGGGCGACACTCGAACAGTGGCGGGATGGGCTGCTGGATCTGACCGGCGCGAATCCGCTGATCGACGTGCGGACTACGGCGCCTGGTGTGGTGGAGATCGTCAGCCCCTCGCCGCGCAGTATCGTCGAGGCGCTCCAGCAGGGTCGCGAGTGCGGCTTCCTGGGGGTCGAGGAACAGGCGGAAGGTCCGCGGCCACGGGCCGCGCACGTCTTCCAGACCGCGATGGCCGACGCGGAGATGGACACCACGCTGCGGGAGCTCCGGCGCTCCGCACGTCGTGACCTGCTGGAACAGGGCGTAGCCACGCTCTATCTGGGCCTGGGCACGGTCAGCTGGCGGGACGGCGGGAACGAGCACGTCAGCCCGATCCTGCTGATCCCGGTCGACCTGGTGACCCCGGATCCGCAGGACTATCCCCGGCTGCGGGCCCGCGCCGAGGATCCGATCGTGAACCCGGCGCTGGACATCTGCCTGCGCCGGCACCACATCGAGCTGCCCGCGGTGGACAGCCTGGCGGCGCTGGACGTCACGGTGTTCTGGGCCCGGCTGGACGCCGCTCTCGGCGACCACCCGGACTGGCACTCCGACGAGGCGGTGCTGCTCACCCGGTTCAACGTGCACCGCGAGGTGATGTACACCGACCTGCTCGACCACGAGCGGCAGATCCTCGCCCACCCGGTGATCCGGGCGCTGGCCAGCACCCCCGAGGCGCAGCCGGACGCGTTCAAGTTCGAGGTGGTCGCCGGTCGCCGGATCGACGAGGTGGCCCCCCCGGACGACGTGCCGCTGGTGCTCGACGCCGACGCCGCGCAGCGGGCCTGTGTCAGTGCCGCGCTGCAGGGCCGCACCTTCGTGATGCGGGGCGCGCCCGGCACCGGCAAGTCGCAGACGATCGCCAACATGATCGCCGGGCTGATGCACGCCGGCCGGCGGGTGCTGTTCGTCGCCGAGAAGGCCGCCGCCCTGGACACCGTCCGGGACCGGCTCACCCCGCTCGGGCTCGACGACTACCTGCTCGAGCTGCACAGCGGCCGGACCGGCCGGGACCACGTGGCGGCCGCCCTGGCCGCGGCGCTGGACTTCATCCCGCTGCCGCCGCCGGACCTGTCCACCGACGAACGCGCGGCGCTGCGCGACCACCGGCAGCGGCTCAACGCCTACGCCGAGGCGATGAACGAGGTCCGCGAACCGCTCGGCCACCGCCTGCACGACGTGCTCGGCATGTGCGCGCAGATGACCGACGTGCCGCAGGCGCCGGCCCCGGCGGAGCTGCTGATCCCGCTCACCACCCAGTCGTTGCAGCGGGTCCGGGACGCCGCCGAACGCCTCGGCCGGGCCTGGCGCCCGGCCCGGGAGGGCGAGGACTTCCTCTGGCGCGACGTGATCGATCACAACCGCCTGGACGCCCGGCTGCACCAGGCGCAGGCCGCCCTGGACCACTTGGCCGAGGCGATCGAGCGGGACCCGCTGGCCGAGGCGTTCCTGATCGGCACGATCGCTGAGGCGATCACCCTGACCACGCTGGTCGGGCACGCCGCCCGGCGGCCGGCCGAGGCCGCCGACGAGTGGCTCACCATGCCCAGCCTGGAGCCGGTGGCCCGGGCCGCCGAAGGGCTGCTGCGGCACCTGAAGACGCTGAACCAGGCCGAGGAGGCGGTCCGTACCCGGACCGGGGTCACCTGGAGCACGCTGCCGGCACCCGGCAAGCTGCCGATGATCCCCAGCCTGGCCCAGCTCAAGCCGCCGGCGGTCGAGTTGCTGCCGCTCACCGCCGCGCAGGCGCGGGGCCTGGCCCGGCGCTTCGCCGACGAGGCCGACCGGATCGAGCAGCACCAGCACAGCCTGGACCGGGTCACCGCCCGGCTCGGGCTGCCCAACGTGGTCGCGTTCACCGACCTGGCCCGGCTGGCCGCCATCGTCGACCTGCTGGCCCGGCCGGACAAGCCGGAACCGGCCTGGTTCGACAACCTGGGCACGACCGCCGCGCACGCCGCGGCGCGGAACCTGCGGCGCGTGGTCAACGTGGTGAAGGCCGCCGAGACCCGGGCCCGCGAGCACTTCAGCGAGGAGGCCCTGGCCGAGCCGGTGGACGAGCTGGCCGAGCGGTTCGCCCACGAGCACAAGGGCATCCGCAAGCTCGGGGCGCACTACCGGCGGGACAAGAAGGCGGCCGCGGAGATCGCCCGGCCGGACGTCAAACGCTCCCAGGCGGTCGCCAACCTGAACGCGGCCGCGGCCTGGAAGCGCGCCCTGCAGGAGCTGGACGAGGCCGAGGCCGAGCAGGCCGGCATCCTCGGCCGGCACTGGCAGCGGCAGGACACCGACTTCGAGGCGCTGGAGCGGGCGCTGGCCACCGCCGAGGAGACCCTGAAGGTCACCCCGCCGGAGGCGCTGCCCTCGATCATCGAGCGGATCTGCGCGCCGACCCCGAACAGCGCGATCATCCGGATCGTCGGCGAGGCAGGCAAGGAGTTCGACAGGTGGACGGCCGCGCTGCGTCCGGCCCCCGAGCCCGCGCCCCGGCCCCAGCTCGGCGCCGGCCCGATCCACGACGCGGTCACCTGGCTGCGCGCCCACGTCGAGCCGTTCACCGCGGTGGCCGAGCTGGTCCAGGCGTACAGCGCGGCGGCCAGCCGGGACTTCACCCTCGCCGAGGCGGCCTCGATCGGCCTGCTGCGGGAGAGCGCGTCGGAGGCGGCCGCGGCGCTGACGGCCAACGCCAAGGAGTACGCCACCGTGCTCGGCGCCGCGTACCGCGGCCACCAGACCGACGTGGAGGCGCTCGCCGCCGCGATGGCCTGGACGTCCGAGGCCCGCCGGGTCCGCAACGGCGCGGACATCGCGTTCACCGCCGAGCAGGCTGCGGCGCTCGGCCGGAGCCGGCCCAGCGACAGCCTGCCGGCCCGGGTCACCGAGTGGCAGGCCACCCGGGACTGGATCCTGCGGGCCTTCGCGCCGAGCCGGCATCCCGGTCTCGGCGCCGCCCTGGACGAGCGGGAGTCCGCCCGCGAGCTGATCCGCGAGCTCCTCGAGGACAGTCGCGGCCAGCAGGAGTGGTTCGACCACCAGTCGGCCCGCGCGGTGCTCGCCGAGCACGGCCTGGACGCGGTCGTCGACTTCTGCGCCCGCGAGGACCTGGCCGTCGAGCAGATCCTGCCGGTGCTCGGCCGGTCGCTCTTCCAGGCCTGGGCCGACACGATCATCCGGGACGACGACCGGTTGTCCCCGCTCGACGCAGTGGCCCGGGACCGGCTGGTCGAGGAGTTCCGGCACTGGGACGCGCTGCTGCAGCGCGCCGCCGCGGCCGAGGTGATGAACGCCGTCGACGCGCTCCAGCCGGCCGAGTCGGCGGCCGGCGAGGCCGCCCTGCTCCGGGCGTCCGCCGCCCATCAGGGCCGGCGCCTGCCGGTCCGGGAGCTGCTGGCCCGGACCACGCACGCCACCATGGCGGTCAAGCCGTGCCTGGTGATGTCGCCGGCCGACGTGAGCCGGCTGCTCCCGATCAACCTGGCCTTCGACGTCGTGATCATCGACGAGGCCTCCCGGGTGCCGGTGCCGGACGCGATCACCTGCGTCTACCGGGGCAACGCCCTGGTGGTCTGCGGCGACGACCGGCAGCTCACCGCCACCCCGATCCCCGGCGGCGACCCGCGCTCGATCCTGGAGCTGGCCCTGAGCTGCGGGGCGTTCCGTACGATCGACCTGACCACGCACTACCGCAGCCGCGACGAGTCGCTGATCGCCTTCGCCAACCACGCGTTCTACCAGGGGCGGCTCAACACGTTCCCGGCCTGGGCGCCGTCCGGCCCGGACCGCGGCGTGCAGTTGTACCCGGCCACCGGTGACCAGTCGATGGCCGATCTGGTCGCCACCCGGATCGCGCACCACCTGGTGACCCGGCCGGACCTGAGCCTCGGCGTGGTGGTGTGCACGCCGGAGGACGCCTACGAGATCGAGAACGCGGTCGCGGACATGGTCGTCCCGCCCGAGGACGACCGGCTGCGCGGCTTCTTCATCAAGGACCTGGACGTCGTCCAGGGCGACGAGCGCGACGTGGTGATCTTCGCGATCGGCAGCGAGCTGGGCGGCCTGCGCGGCCCGGACGGCTGGCGCCGGCTCAACGTGGCGATCACCCGCGCCCGCCGGCGCATCGAGGTGGTCTCCGCGGTCCGGGCCCGTGACCTGGCGGACGGCGACGACAGCCTGCGGCGCCTGGGCGAGTACTTGGACTACGCCGCCCGGGGGATCCCGGCGCTCGGCCTGGAGGAGCAACCGCAGTCCGAGGAGTCGCAGACCCCGTTCGAGGACTCGGTGCGCGACGTCATCCGCGGCTGGGGATACCGGGTGAACTCCCGGGTCGGCGCCGGCGCGTTCCGGATCGACCTGGCGGTGCCCCGCTCGTCGCGGCGCAACGCCCCGTACGCGCTGGGCATCGAGTGCGACGGCACGTCCTACGACTCGGCGCCGACCGCCCGGGACCGGGATCGGCTGCGCGAGCAGCTGCTCGACGGGCTCGGCTGGACGCTGCACCGGGTCTGGGGGACCGCCTGGTACCTGGACCGGGCCGGCGAGGAGACCCGCCTGCGGGTGGCGATCGAGGCCGCGTTCGCGGCACTGCCGGACGAGGAGGCGCCGGAGCTGACGGTCGCCACCGCCGATGCGGCGGAGGAGATCGCGCCGGTGTCGCCGGCGCCCGAGGGCGCCGCGGAGTACCCGGTCGCGGAGGCCGCGGAGGGCTACGCCGCCGGTTACGGCGATCGGGCTGCCGAGACCGTCACCGCTTTCACCTACGACATGAGCGCGGCCGCCTTCGCCCCCGCCCGGGGCTCGGCCGAGCAGGGGTCCGGGGCCGGTTTCGCCCCGGCCCAGGGCTCGAGCGGGCCGGAGCCCGAGCGGGTCGAGCGGGAGCCGATCTCCGTCGAGGAGCTGGCCGCCGCGGTCTCCGGAGTCTCGGCGGCGCCCGCAGCGGCCCCGCCCGGCGACCTCCCGGAGATCGTCGAGCCCGCGCACCTCCACGCCTGGACCGACGCCGACGACGTCGGGCTGGCCGAGGCCGAGGCGTCCGCCGAGGCCGACCTGGCCGCCGCCCACGCCACCGACGGTCCCCGGATCACGGACCCGTCGCCGACCGTCGCCGGCGGGTTCTCCACCGAGATCCACGACGCCGATCTGGTGGCCGATTCCGATCACGACGAGCCGCCGCTCGTTCGCGCTGCGGCCGTTCCGACCGAGGATCCGTGGGCATCGCACGCCGAACCGGTCCGCACCGAGATCCTCGAGGAGGACACTGTCCCGGCCGGGCACGACCGGCTGGTCCGGCTCTCGGCGCAGTTCGCCGCGGCCCAGGCCGGCGCGGAGGAGCTCGCGGCCGCCGAGGCCTACCTGGGCGCGAACCTGGAGACCGCGGTCGCCCAGCTCCGCACCGACCAGGGCGAGAGCCCCGGCTGGCCCGCCTCCACCACAGTCCGTGCCGAGGACCCGGACCGCTTCGTGTGGCCCACCGCCGCCCCGAGGAACGCCGACGAGCGGCAGCCCGCCGCCGTGACCCGCGACCAGGAACCCGAACCCACCGCACACCAGCCGACGGTCTCCACCGTCACCTGGCCCACGGCGAACCGCACCGAGCCCGCGGCCGACGACACCTGGGCCACCGTCAACCAGGCCGCCGACGCGCCGCCCGTCTCCACGGTGACCTGGCCCTCCGCGACCGCCGAGCGGCCCGCCGGCCGGCACGCCGCGTCGATCGAGTGGCCCACGGCCGCCCGCGACGAGCCCGCCGAGACCGTCGGCCGGCACGCGTCGCCGATCGAGTGGCCCTCGGCCGCCCGCGACGAGCCAGCCGGGACCGGCCGGCGGCGGGTCTCGCCGGTCGCGTGGCCGTCGGCCACCCGGCCCGAGTCGGAGACGTCCCTGCAATGGCCCTCCACCCTGCGCTCCGACGCACCCGCCGCCCAGGAAGAACCGACCGGCCGCCACGAGGAGCGGGAGCAACCGATCGGCCGTCACGAGGAGCGGGAAGGATCGGCGGGCCGTCACGAGGAGCGTGAGGCGCCGGCCGAGCCGGAGAGCATCCCCACCCTGATCGAGTGGCCCACCGCCACTCCCGCCGATCAGACCGCCGCCAGCCGGGAGGACCTCACCGAGGTCGCCGCCCGGTTCGGCGTCAGCACCGAGGAGCTGGCCGCGGCCGCCGCGCAGTTCCTGGCCGGGCTGCACGAGACCGCCGAACCGGTCGACCGGCTCGGGGCCATCTCGCAGATCCGCGCCGAGCTGGCCGAGTCGGCCAACCTCGACCCGGATCTGGCCGACGCCGCGGCGACGGTGGCCGAGCAGACGCTGCGCGCCGGCGAGGACCTCCACCGGCAGGCGTGGTACCAGGCACTGGAAGGGCAGCCGGACATCGCGGTTGCGGTCGCCGAGTTCGAGGAGACGATGGCCGCCCCGCCCGGCTGGACGCATCACGAGCCGGAGACGACCGCGGAACCGCGGTCGTCGCACGCCGACGAGTGGGCCCAGCCCTACCGGAAGGCGGACCTGGCGCCGCTGCCGCCGGATGCGGTCCTCACCGACCCGGCCCTGCGGCCCGAGCTGATCGCCGCGGTGCGGCGGCTGGCCGAGATCGAGGGGCCGGTGCACATCAGCGTCGCCCTGCAACGGATGCGGGAGGAGTGGAGCCTGGCCCGGATCACCCGCCCGGCCCGGGTCGCGATCGAGGCCGCGATCGAGGAGGCCGGGGTGGCCTGGGACGGCACCTTCGTCGGCGACCCCGACCAGGCCTTCCCGGTGGTCCGGCAGCGGGCCGACGGCGTGGCCCGCAAGGCCGACCAGGTCTCCGACGCCGAGCTCGTCGTCGCCTGCGAGAACCTGGTGATCGACGGCGGGATGCTGCCGGTCGACGACCTGCTGGCCGCGGTCACCCGGCTCTACGGCTGGTCGGCCCGGCGGTCCACCGACCTCGACGCCCGCCTGACCGGCCTGCTGGCCGACCTGGTCGCCGAGGGACACCTGCTGCAGCAGCCGGACGGCCTCTCGGCCGCACACGGCCTGCCCGACCCGACGCAGCTGCGGCGGCACGACGCCGCCCGCCGCCCGGCGCACCACCCCACCCACCACTGACCCCACCCGCTCCCACCGTCACCCGGCCGCCCTGCGAGAGAGCAGGGCGGCCGGCCCGTTCGAGGACCCGGAACCAGGCTGAACCTTGCCCCTGGGGCAGGGTCAAGCGAGGATGACCCGGAAACCAGGCCCACCGGGAGAGCGAGAACGACGTGCGGGTCCATCACCTCAACTGCGGCACCATGCGCGTCCCCGGCGGTGATCTGGTCTGCCACGTGCTGCTGGCCGAGAGCGACGCCGGCCTGGTGCTCGTCGACACCGGGTTCGGGCGGGCCGACCTCGCCGACCCGGCCACCCGTCTCGGCCCGCCCCGGCACCTGCTGCGCCCGGTGCTGGCCCCGGCGGAGACCGCGGCCGCCCAGGTCGAGCGGCTGGGGTTCCGGATCGAGGACGTCCGGCACATCGTGGTCACCCACTTCGACTTCGACCACATCGGTGGCCTGGCCGACTTCCCGCACGCCAAGGTGCACGTCACCGCGGCCGAGGTGCAGGGCGCGCTGCGTCCCTCGACCGCTCAGGAGCGCCGCCGGTTCCGCGCGGTGCAGTGGGCGCACGGCCCCGACCTGGTCGAGCACACCCCGGCCGGGGAGAGGTGGCGCGGGTTCGCGGCCGCGAAGGAGCTGACCGGGATCGCTCCGGGTTTCGTCCTGGTCGCGCTGCCCGGCCACACCCGGGGACACGCCGCGGTGGCCGTCGACACCGGTTCCCGCTGGTTGCTGCACTGCGGTGACGCCTTCTACCACCGGGGCACGCTGACCGGCGACCGCGTACCGCTGGGTCTGCGCCTGGCCGAGACCGGGGTCGCCTTCGACCGGGCCATGGTCCGGGCCAACCACGCCCGGCTGGCCGACCTTCATCAGCGCGCCGAGCCGGACCTGACCCTGCTCTCCGCCCACGATCCGGTGATCTATGCGGCTCTCGCCGGTTCCGGAAATACAAAGGATTAAGCGAAGAATGACACGCGAGAAACGTGAGATGAACGCGAGAACGTGATTTCGGAGAATTGCGGTAGTGGATTACCGTGACCCGCGTGTCAGCGCTCCGGGAAGCGACAAGGAACGAAACCCCCGCCCGTCTGCGCCTCTGGTCGGCGCTCGTGGTGACCGCGGCCGCCGCCCTGCTCGCCGCGACCGGTCTGGTGATGGCCCGGGTGCAGGACCAGGTCCGGATCATCGGCCGGGAGGCGGCGCCCCAGGCGGCCACCGCGGCCGACCTCTACTTCGCGCTCAGCGACATGGACGCGCAGGTCACCCGGCTGTTGCTGACCGGCGACGCGGACGCGCTGGCCGGGACCCGGGTGGACGCCCTGGGCGCCTACCGGTCCCGGTCCCGGCAGGTCGACGCCGACCTGCGACTGCTGATGAGCAGCGCGGCGCCGGTCGATCTCCTGGACGGACTGGCCGTTTATCACCAGCGCATCGGTCAGACCCTCGCCGCCGGGGAAAAGGGCGCCGCGGGTGCATTGCCGCCGGACGCCCTCGGCTATTTCACCCAGGCCACCAATATCCTTCACCTTCGCCTGCTCCCGGCCGCCCAGCAACTCCGGGACACCGCCACCACCCGCCTCGACGAGGCGTATTCCGCCAAACGGGTCACCGAATCCGTCGGCCTGACCCTGGCGGTGCTGCTCGGCGGCACGCTGCTCGCCCTCCTGGTCGTGCTGCAGGTCTGGCTGGCCCGCCGGTTCCGCCGGTCCTGGAACCCGGCGCTGCTCGCCGCGACCGGGCTCAGCCTGCTGATCACGGTCGCCCCGGTCGTCGTGCTGTCCGCGCAGGCCACCCGGATGACCGACGGCCGCGCCGCTGACCTGAACCCCTATCTGGAGCTGTCCCGGTTGCGCGCCGTCGGGTACGACGCCGCCGCGGACACCAGCCGGTACCTGGTCAGCGGCAACCTGGCGCTCTACCGGGACGGGTTCGCCGGCAAGTCCGGCTGCGTGACCGGCGAGGGCTGCGACGGGCCGGGCGTCGGCGCGCTGGCCGGGGACGAGGCGCTGCGCCGCTGGCAGGCCTACCGGCGCGATCACGAGAAGGTGCTGCAGCTGACTGATTCTGGTCGCACCGGCGAGGCGGTGGAGGCGCTGACCGGCATCCGCCGGGGCGACGCGGCGTTCGACTTCGCGTACTTCGACGCGGAGGTGGGCGCGGTCACCGACGTACGGAAGCAGGGTTTTGACCGGGCGTTGCGCGGCGCGGAACGCACGCTGCGCGGCTGGACCGGCATCCCCCTGGTGGTTCTCGGTCTGGTGATCCTGCTGGTCCCGCTCGGCGTCCGCCGACGCCTCGCGGAATATCGCTGAGACGGACGCGGAACGCTTGCGGTGCGCCGACGGTCGATGCCGACAACCGCTGAGAGGTACGACGTGAGAAAGCTCCCGGTGGCCGCCCTGGCCACCTTCCTCCTGCTGCTGACCGGTTGTGACGAGCCCGCCGAGTCCGCCGCCCCGGTACCGTGCGCGACGGGTGCGGCGAGCGGCCAGGGCTCCTCGGCCCAGGCCAACGCGATCAACGAGTGGATCCGCCAGTACCAGATCGCCTGCGCGGAGGCGGCCGTCGGGTACGACAGCACCGGCTCCGGCGCGGGCGTGCGCGCGTTCCTGGCCGGCACCGGTGACTTCGCCGGCACCGACGCCCCGCTGACCGAAACCGAACAGACCACCGCCACCACCCGCTGCGGCGGCGCCCCGGCCGCGCACCTGCCCCTGGTGATCGGCCCGATCGCGCTCGCCTACAACGTCGCCGGCGTCGCCGATCTGCGGCTGACCCCGGCCACCATCGCGAAGATCTTCAACGGCAAGGTCACCACCTGGAGCGACAAGGCGATCGCCGCCGACAACCCGGGCCTGGTGCTGCCGGCCACCCCGATCCGCCCGGTGCACCGCGAGGACAGCTCGGGGACCACCGCGAACTTCACCCGTTTCCTGGCCGGCGCGGCCCGGGCGGACTGGCCCTATCCGCCGGGCAGCGCCTGGCCGGCCCCGGGCGGTCTGGCCCGGTCCGGCAGCGACCGGCTGGCCGCGGCGATCGCCCGCACCGACGGCGCGATCGGCTACGCCGAGGCCTCCTACGCCCGGGTGAACGAGCTGGCCATGGCCCTGGTCGGCGACGCGCGGGGCGACTTCGCCGCGCCCACCGACCAGGCCGCGGCGACCGCCGTCGCGTCCGCGAGAAGCACCGGCGATCTACGGCTCGAGGTGAACTACCCGGATCTGTACGGTGGTGCCTACCCGCTCGTGCAGGTGACGTACGAGGTGGTGTGCCGCACCGGCGCCTCGGCGGTGGCCCGCGGTTTCCTGGCCCACGCGGCGAGTCCGGCGGGTCAGGCTGCCGCGTCGAGGGCCGGATACGCACCGCTGCCGGATACGCTGCGTGAGCGGGTCGCCGCAGAGGTCGCCACCCTGCGGTAACCCTCGGTGTTCACGCTCACAAGCCAGTTCACCACGAGCCCGTGATCACCTATAGTTAGCGCTAACAACCGGGTGGAAGGAAGCGGCATCGTGACGATCGGATCGCAAGCCCTGCGCCAGGACGTGTGGCTGGCCAACCAGATCATCCCGAAGGCCGGACTGGCCCAGCTCACCTGGGGCAACGTCAGCGGCGTCGACCGTGAGGCCGGGCTCTTCCTGATCAAGCCGTCCGGGGTGTCGTACGACGATCTCACCCCCGACATGCTCGTCCCGATCGACCTGGCGACCGGCAAGGTGCTCGGTGGTGACCTGCGGCCCTCGGTCGACACCGAGTCACACCGCGCGTTCTACCTGGCCTGGCCCTCGATCGGCGGCATCACCCACACGCACTCGGCCAACGCGGTCGCGTTCGCGCAGGCCGACCGGGACATCCCGCTGCTCGGCACCACGCACGCCGACACGTTCAACGGCCCGGTGCCGGTGACCCGGGGGCTCACCCCCGAGGAGTGCGCGAACGACTACGAGTTCAACACCGGTCAGGTGATCATCGAGCTGATCGGTGACGACGAGGCCGCGGCCGCCATGCCCGCGGCGCTGGTCGCCAACCACGGCCCGTTCACCTGGGGCGTCAGCCCGAAGAAGTCGGTCGAGCACGCGATCATCGTCGAGGCGGTCGCCGACATGGCGATCAAGACGCTGGCGCTCAACCCGGCCGCGTTCACGCCGCAGCACCTGCAGGAACGGCACTTCAAACGCAAGCACGGCCCGGGCGCCTATTACGGCAACCCGGGCGTCAAGTCCTGATCCACCCGGGGACGCATCCGTAACCGGCCGTCGCGGCAGCGAGCGGCCGGTGCCGAACAGAACGTGATGCGCCCTCTCGGGTTGCCGCTTTCCCCCGCCTTTGAGAGCGGGTCAGGGGGATGGCGCGGCCCGCCGGCCCGGGCGTGGCTGGGAGCATCGCCCGGGCCGGCAATAACTTCCGGTCAAGGGGCTTTCGTCGTACGCCGTACCGCGTACGCCGGAAGCCCCTTCTCCAGCACGTCGAACGCGGCCCCGGCCATCCGCCGGGCCTCCGGGAGTCGAGCCTGGCCGCGGCCGGCCTCCCGGCGACGCTGCCGCTGCACATCACCGAGCACGGCTGGGGGACCGGGCCGGGCCGGAGCGCGGAACGTCAGGTGGAGGTGCTGGAGCTGGTGGTCGGGATCGTCGCCGGGCTCGCCGAGCGGCTGGCCATCGAGGTGTATGAGTACCACGCGCTGCGGGACGCGGATTCCGGCGGTGTCGAGCCGGTCTTCCAGCTCGGGTTGCTGCGCGACGACTACACGCCGAAGCCCGCGTTCGAGGCGTATCGGCGGCTGATCGCCGCCCGGTCCCTCAGCGGCCGCTGATCGTCCGTTCGCTCAGCGGCCGGTGATCTCGCGGACCATCGCCCGGACCCGCCGGCGGAGCCCGACCGGCGCCGGTCGGGCGTTGCCGGCCCGCGGGAACGGGGCGCGGGTGTTGCGATTCGCCCCCGGCTCGTGGCCCGCTGCCGGAGCGCCGTTGCCGGTGCGCGGCCGGGGGATCGCGGCGGCGGGCGGGACCGGCGTCTCACCGGTGGCCGGGCGGTTCCAGGTGAACCTGGTCCCGGCCAGGGTGATGGTCGCGCCGGGTGGGCAGAGCCCGGTCTGCCGGTCGGCCGGATCGTCGGTGCGACCGTAACTGATCATCAGGCTGACCGCGGTGGCCTGCGGGTCGGTGTGCACCGCCCAGACGTCGCCGTGGCCGGGCAGCCCGGAACCGTTGCGGGTGAGAACGGCGGCCCGGCTGCGCAACGGGATCGTCACGTCGTGGCCGAGCGGGCCGCGGACACGCAGCGTGCCGGACAGTCGCGGGTGCCGCCGGCGGCGTAGCCAGCCGGGGACGCCTCCGCGGGACGGGGGTTCGCTGTCGCCGTCGACCACCCCTCGGACTGTAATCGGCGTGAGCGGTGCGGAGCGGGTTCATTCACCGCTGCGGGTGAGCTGAATCCTCCTCGCGACGACTCAGGGGAAGGTGCCGGGGAAGTCGCCGAACGTGCCGTCGTCGAAGACCGGGCTGTCCGGCGACAGGAAGATCAGGCTGGTCATGAAGAACGCGACACCCGCGAAGAGCAGGAAGATCGCCCCCACGATCACCGCTCCGGCCATACCGGCGCCCTGCCCGTCGATCGGCACGGCCCGCTCCGGCTGCTCCGGGTCGAAGGCCACCGTGTGCTGCGTGCCGGGCACGTGCGACAGGTTGCTGCGCTTCTCGGCGATCACCGTGCGTACCTCACGGCCGAGCTGAGTGCGGAACGTGACCACCGGGAGGAAGCTCATCCGGCCGTGACTGTGCGACTCGACCGCGTTGTCGAGCACGACGGCCACCGCCCGCTCCCCGGTCGCGATCAGCCGCCGCGCCCGGTTCCAGTGCCGCAGCCCCCGGTAGATCATGAAGAGGCCCACCCCGGCCGGCACCAGCACCAGAAACGCCGACACCAGCAGCCCGAACGCCGGAATCCCGTCCTCGATCATGGCGCGCACTGTACCCACCGGTAGCCACCACCGGACCGCTGTCCCGCCCAGGTCCGCGCCCCTGCGGTCCGCCCTTTCACGGTACGAACATGGAGCGCCCGTCCGTAGGCTACGAGCCACGTCCCGCCCGTGAGGCCACGCGAGACCGCAGCCACCCCGGACCGCCCCGCGCCTCCCCACCCCGGCTGGTCGTGAGGGGTGTCTCGCTGCCCGCGAGGCACCCCTGAGAGCCAGCCACCCCCGGGGTCCGCTCGTCGGCGCAAGACCCGGGCTGGTGCTTGCGGTCCCTTCGAGGCGCTCGAGGCAGCCGTGAGTGCCAGCCGACGGACTTCGGCTGGTGCTGGCGGTCCCCTCGAGAGCGTTGAGGCAGCCCTGAGCGCCAGCCGGGGGCGGAGGCGCGGGGCGGTCCGGGGTGGCTGCGGCCTCGCGTGGCCTCACGGGCGGGACGTGGCTCGTAGCCTGCGGGCGGGACTGCGTATTCGTACCGTGAAAAAGCGGCCTGAGGGATCGCGGTCCGGAGGGGAAGAGGTCAGTCGAAGCGGGGGGCGGTGCTGGCTCGGAGGACCAGGTCCGGGGCGACCAGGACGTTCGGCGGGGGGTCGGCGCCGTCGGCGCGGGCCATGTGGTGCAGCAGCAGGGCCAGGGCGCGGCGGCCCATCTCGGCGAAGTCCTGGTGCACGGTGGTGAGCGGCGGCATGAAGTAGCCGGAGTCGGGCATGTCGTCGAAACCGACGACGCTCACGTCGTCCGGGACGCGGCGGCCGGACTCGTGCAGGGCGCGCAGCACGCCCAGCGCTATCCGGTCGTTGGCCGCGAAGATCGCGGTGACCGAGGGGTCGGCGGCCAGGCGGCGGCCCTGCTCGTAGCCGGCGGCGGCGTCCCACCAGCCGGGGGAGATCGCCGGGACGACCGCGCCGGCCGCGTAGAGCGTCTCGCGCCAGCCGTCGACCCGGGCCTGTGCCTCCGGCCAGTCGGGCGGGCCGGCCGCGTGGTGCACGGTGGCGTGGCCCAGGTCGAGCAGGTGCTGGGTGGCGAGGCGGGCGCCGGTCACGTTGTCCACCCGTACGGTCGGGAAGGGCTCGACGCCGGAACCGGAACCGCCCACCGCGACACACGCCAGGCCGGCCGGCGCGTGGGTGAGCGCGGTGGTCACGGCGGGTTTCGGGGCGATCGCGATGATGCCGTCGACGTCGTGCTGGGCGAGGCGGTCGACCGCCTCGAGGACCGGGTGGTGCGCGAGCTCGCGCACGGTCGCGACGCTGACCAGGTATCCGGCGGCGCGGGCGGCGCTCTCGATGCCGTAGAGCATCGACTCGGGACCGAACAACGTGGTCTCGAAGCCGATGATGCCGAGCGTCCGGGACTCCCGGGTGGCCAGGGTGCGCGCCGCGAGGTTGCGCCGGTAGTTCAGCGAGCGCATCGCGGCGAGCACACGCTCGCGGGTCTCCGTCCGCACGTTGGGATGATCGTTGATCACCCGGGAGACGGTCTGGTGGGACACGCCGGCCAGCTTCGCGACGTCGCGCATGACGCTTCCCCGCTCCTTGCCGGATCGCGGCCGAAGGACGGGTGAGGGCATCTGGGCAGCCGGTTCGACGTCCGGCGCCGGGTCTGAGGTCGGCATTGGACGATTCCTAGCAGGTAGTCGTTCGATGACCTGGGGTGAAACCGGCGTTCTTGCAATCTGCCTGAAACAACGATGCTGATCTCTTGACGATCACGTTGAGAACGGTAACACTCACGAAACGCACGCTGTGACCCCGGTCGCAGCATCGAGGGAGATCTTCGCGGCCAGGGCACCCGTGTGCCCTCCGCTGCTCTTTTGTTAACGGTAACAGTCTCAGGAGGTTATGGTGCGCGTGAAGATGATGGCGGCAGCAGCGATGACGGGCCTGCTGGCCGTGTCCGCGCTGGCCGGTTGTGGTGACAAGGACGCCGCCGGCGGCAGCGACGACGGCAAGCTCGTCATGGGATTCTCCCAGGTGGGTGCGGAGAGCGGCTGGCGCACCGCGAACACCAACGACATCAAGGCGGCGGCCCCGGCCGCCGGTATCGAGCTGAAGTTCTCCGACGCCCAGGGCAAGCAGGAGAACCAGATCTCGGCGATCCGTGGCTTCATCACCCAGAAGGTCGACGTCATCGCGTTCTCGCCGGTGGTCACGTCCGGCTGGGACGCGGTGCTCAAGGAGGCCAAGGACGCCGACATCCCGGTGATCCTGACCGACCGCGCGGTGGACTCGCAGGACACCTCGCTGTACAAGACCTTCCTCGGCTCGGACTTCGTCAAGGAGGGCAAGGAGGCCGGCGACTGGCTGGTCAAGGACTCCGCGGGCAAGACCGGCCCGATCAACGTGGTCGAGCTGCAGGGCACCACGGGCGCGGCGCCGGCCATCGACCGGCAGAAGGGCTTCGCCGAGGCGATCGCGGCCAACCCGAACATCAAGATCGTGAAGTCGCAGACCGGTGACTTCAAGCGCGCCGACGGCAAGACGGTCATGGAGCAGTTCCTCCAGTCCACCCCGAAGATCGACGTGCTCTACGCGCACAACGACGACATGGGTCTGGGCGCCATCGAGGCGATCGAGGCGGCCGGCAAGGTGCCCGGCAAGGACATCAAGATCATCACGGTCGACGCGGTCAAGGACGGCATGACCGCCCTCGCCGCCGGCAAGATCAACTACATCGTGGAGTGCAGCCCGCTCCTCGGCACCCAGCTGATGGAGCTGGCCAAGAAGGTCCACGCCGGCGAGTCGGTCGAGCAGCGGATCCTCACCCAGGAGACCACCTTCACCCAGGAGCAGGCCAAGGCCGCCCTCCCGGACCGCAAGTACTGAGTCATGGCAGGTGCGGACCACCCCGGGCTCCGGGGTGGTCCGCACGCCGCGGAACGGAGTGCACGATGGGCGAACCCACCACAAAACCGGTCCTCGAGATGGCCGGCATCCGCAAGGTCTTTCCCGGCGTCGTCGCCCTGGACGGCGTCGACTTCCGTTTGTTCCCCGGCGAGGTGCACGCCCTGATGGGCGAGAACGGCGCCGGCAAGTCCACCCTGATCAAGGTGCTCACCGGCGTCTACGAGATCGACGGCGGTGACATCACGCTGAGCGGCGCGCCGGTGCGGATCAGCGGGCCGCTGGCCGCGCAGAAGGCCGGGATCAGCACCGTCTACCAGGAGGTCAATCTCTGCACCAACCTCTCGGTGGCGGAGAACATCTTCATCGGCCGGGAGCCGCGGCGCCTCGGCAAGATCCAGTGGGGCCGGATGCGCAAGCGGTCCGCCGAGCTGCTCCAGCGTCTCGACCTGGACCTCGACGTGACGGCGCCGCTGAGCACCTACTCGCTGGCGATCCAGCAGATGGTGGCGATCGCGCGCGCGATCGACATCGAGGCGCGGGTGCTGATCCTCGACGAGCCGACCTCCAGCCTGGACGCCTCCGAGGTGGCCCGGCTCTTCGAGGTGATGCGCCGGCTCAAGGGCGACGGGGTGGCGATCCTGTTCGTCTCGCACTTCCTGGACCAGATCTACGAGATCTCCGACCGGCTGACGGTGCTGCGCAACGGCCAGCTGATCGGTGAGTTCACCGTCGCGGACCTGCCCCAGGTGCAGCTCGTCGAGAAGATGATCGGCAAGGAGCTGGCGACGCTGGAGGGCCTGGAGGACAAGGCTCAGCGGTCCCGGACGAAGTCGGCCGCCGCCGAACCGATCCTCGAGGCCAAGGGTGTCGGCCGGACGGGCGCGATCGCCCCGTTCGACCTGACCATCCACGCCGGCGAGGTGGTCGGCCTGGCCGGGCTGCTCGGCTCCGGCCGTACCGAACTGGCCCGGCTGCTCTTCGGCGCGGACAAGGCCGACACCGGCGAGCTGAGCATCGACGGCAAGCCGGTCGCGCTGCGCGATCCGCAGGTGGCGATGAAGCGGGGGATCGCCTTCTCCTCGGAGAACCGCCGCACCGAGGGCATCATCGGTGACCTCAGCGTGCGGGAGAACATCATCCTGGCGTTGCAGGCCTCGCGCGGCTGGACCCGGCCGATCCCGCGCCGCAAGCAAGACGAACTGGTCGACAAGTACATCAAGGCGCTGCAGATCCGGCCCGCCGACCCGGAGCGCCCGGTCCGCAACCTCAGCGGCGGCAACCAGCAGAAAGTTCTGCTGGCCCGCTGGCTGATCACCGAACCGCGGCTGCTGATCATCGATGAGCCGACCCGCGGCATCGACGTCGGCGCCAAGGCGGAGATCCAGAAGCTGGTCGCCGAGCTCTCCGACGGTGGCATGGCCGTGCTGTTCGTCAGCGCCGAGCTGGAGGAGGTGCTCCGGCTCAGCCACAAGATCGCGGTGCTCCGGGACCGCCGTCTGGTCGAGGAGCTGGAGAACACCGCCGGGGTCGACGCCGACCGCATCATGCAGACCATCGCCAGTGGCCAGACCGCCAGCGGAGCTACCTCATGACCATTCTCAAGAACCGGCTGTTCTGGCCCACCGCCATCCTGGTGGCGCTGCTGGTCGTCAACGTGTTCACGTCCAACCAGTTCCTCACCGTCCACGACGGGCACCTGTTCGGCACCTTGATCGACATCCTGCGGGGCAGCTCGCCGCTGGTCCTGGTCGCCCTCGGGATGACCCTGGTGATCGCGACCGGCGGCATCGACCTCTCGGTCGGCTCGGTGATGGCGATCTCCGGCGCGGTGGCCTGCCTGCTGATCCGGGACCTCGGCGACCAGAACGCGGTCGGCTCGGTGCTGCTGATCGTGGCGGTCGCGGTCGGCGTCTCGGCGCTGCTCGGCGTCTGGAACGGGGCCCTGGTCGCGGTGGTCGGCATCCAGCCGATCATCGCGACGCTGATCCTGATGGTGGCCGGGCGCGGCATCGCCCAGCTGATCACCGACGGCCAGATCATCAACGTGCAGTCCAGCCCGTACGCGACGCTGGCCACCGGGTTCTTCCTCACCCTGCCGGTGGCGTTCCTGATCGCCATGGCCGCGGTGGCGCTGACCGTGGTGCTGACCCGGCGTACCGCGCTGGGTCTGCTGCTCGAGTCGGTCGGTGGCAGCCCGAGCGCCAGCCGGCTGGCCGGCATCCGGGCGAAGCGGATCACCGTGATGGTCTACGTGGTGTCCGGCGCGTTCGCCGGGCTGGCCGGCCTGATCTACAGCGCGAACATCAAGAGCGCGGACAGCATCTCGGCCGGCAACCTGATCGAGCTGGACGCCATCCTGGCCGTGGTGATCGGCGGCACCGCCCTGATCGGGGGCCGGTTCTCGATCGCCGGCACGGTGATCGGCGCGCTGCTGATCCAGACGCTGTCCGTCACGGTCGTCGCCGTCGGCGTGCCGGCCAAGGCCACGCTGCTGTTCAAGGCGGTCATCGTGGTCGTGCTCTGCCTGTCCCAGTCCACGACGTTCCGCGAGAAGGTGTTCGGGCGTTTCAAGGCTCGTAACCCCGTCGCCCCGGCGGAGGTGCCCGCATGACGATCATGAGTCCACAGGCGGTCTCGAAGGACCCGGCGGTCAACCCGCGCCGCCGGGTCTACAAGCCGAACGCCAAGTACATCCCGATCCTGGCGACCCTCTCGCTGCTGCTGGTCATGTACTTCAGCGGGGTGGCGAACTACAGCAACTTCGGCCAGGCGAGCGTCGTCGTCAACCTGTTCCGCGACAACGCGGTCCTGCTGGTGATCGCGGTGGGGATGACGTTCGTGATCCTCACGGGCGGTATCGACCTGTCGGTCGGTGCGGTCATCTCGCTGACCACCACGCTGACCGCGACGCTGCTCAAGGGCGGCTGGCCGCCGCTGGTGGTGCTGCCGCTGGTGCTGCTGCTCGGCGCGCTGCTCGGCGCCGGGATGGGCGCGGTGATCCACTTCTTCAAGGTGGAGCCGTTCATCGCCACCCTGGCCGGGCTGTTCCTGGCCCGGGGCCTGGCGCTGTTCATCAACCAGTCGTCGATCCCGATCCGCGACGAGCTCTGGCGGACGCTCTCCGACATGCGCATCCCGCTGGCCGACGGGGTGAAGACCACCCCGATCGCCCTGGTGGCCCTGGCCGCGGTGCTGATCGCCGCGGCGGTGCTGGCCTGGACCCGGTTCGGCCGCAACGTCTACGCGATCGGTGGCAGCGCCGACTCGGCGCTGCTGATGGGCCTGCCGGTCGGCCGTACCCGGATCGCGGTCTACACGCTCAGCGGGTTCTGCGCGGCGCTCGGCGGCGTGCTGTTCAGCATCAACTCCACGTCCGGCTGGGCGCTGCAGGGGACCGGCTCGGAGCTGGACGCCATCGCCGCGTGTGTGATCGGCGGGGTGCTGCTGACCGGTGGCTCCGGGTACGTCCTCGGCACCCTGCTCGGCGTACTGGTCACGGGTCTGATCCAGACCATCATCAACTTCCAGGGTGACCTGAACTCGGCATGGACCCGGATCATCGTCGGCGTCCTGCTCTTCGGTTTCATCGTCATGCAGCGACTTGTCACACGGAGGGCACGATGAGCACCGGAGAAGTCTGGTTCCTGACCGGTAGCCAGGGGCTCTACGGCCCGGAGACCCTGGAGCAGGTCGCCTCGCAGTCCCGGGAGATCGCCGGCCAGCTACAGGAGCAACTCGACGCGGAGGTGGTCTGGCAGCCGGTGCTGACCAGCGCGGAGCAGATCCTGGAGATCTGCCGCCGGGCCTCCGCGACGCCGGGCGTGCTCGGCGTGATCACCTGGATGCACACGTTCTCCCCGGCCAAGATGTGGATCGCCGGGCTGGACGCGCTGCGCGCCCCGCTGCTGCACCTGCACACCCAGCACAACGTGGCACTGCCCTGGTCCGAGATCGACATGGACTTCATGAATCTCAACCAGGCCGCGCACGGCGACCGGGAGTTCGGGTTCATCGAGACCCGGCTCGGCGTGCCGCGCAAGACGGTGGCCGGGCACGTCAGCAACCCGGCCGTGGTCGCCCGGATCGCGACCTGGGTGCGGGCCGCCCGCGGGTACTCCGCGATGCGCACCCTCAAGCTGGCCCGGTTCGGCGACAACATGCGCGACGTCGCGGTGACCGAGGGGGACAAGGTCGAGGCGCAGCTGCGG
Organism: Actinoplanes awajinensis subsp. mycoplanecinus; assembly: GCF_001509495.1. Lineage (NCBI taxonomy): Bacteria > Bacillati > Actinomycetota > Actinomycetes > Micromonosporales > Micromonosporaceae > Actinoplanes > Actinoplanes awajinensis. The sequence continues at coordinate 61,816 of NZ_LLZH01000283.1, forward strand.
TTCGGCGTCTCGGTCAACACGTACGGCGTGAACGACCTGGTCGCGGTCGTCGACCAGGTGGCCGACGAGGACATCGACAAGCTGGTCAGCGAGTACTCCGACATCTACGAGGTCGCCCCGGAACTGCTGGGTGAGCGCAAGGAGTCGCTGCGCTACGGCGCGCGGATCGAGCTGGGCCTGCGGCAGTTCCTCACCGAGGGCGGCTTCGGGGCGTTCACGAGCAACTTCGAGGACCTGGGCGGGCTGCGCCAGCTGCCCGGCCTGGCCGTGCAGCGGCTGATGGCCGACGGGTACGGCTTCGGCGGCGAGGGCGACTGGAAGACCTCGGTGCTGGTGCACACGCTCAAGGCGATGGTCCCCGGCGGCGCGACCTCCTTCATGGAGGACTACACGTACGACCTGACCCCCGGCAACGAGGTCATCCTCGGCGCGCACATGCTGGAGGTCTGCCCGTCGATCGCGTCCGGCACCCCGAAGCTGGAGATCCACCCGCTCGGCATCGGCGGCCGGGAGGACCCGGTCCGCCTGGTCTTCGACGCGACACCCGGCAAGGCGATCGTTCTCGGCCTGGCCGACCTGGGGGAGCGGTTCCGCCTGGTCGCCAACGAGATCGAGGTGGTCGCGCCGACCGAGCCGCTGCCGAAGCTGCCGGTCGCCCGGGCGGTCTGGAAGCCGGCCCCGTCGCTCGCCACGTCCGCCGAGTGCTGGCTGACCGCGGGCGGGCCGCACCACACCGTGCTGTCGTCGGCGGTAGGCGCGGAGGAACTGGCCGACCTGGCCGACATGGTGGGCACCGAGCTGCTGGTGATCGACGCGGACACCACCACCCGCGGGTTCATCAAGGAGGTGCGCTGGAACCAGGCGTACCACCGGCTGGCCCGCGGCTTCCGCTGATCGTTGCGGACGGCCCGCCACCCGAGCGCCGGGGGTGGGCCGTCCGGGTCAGTGCACGACAGCGGCCGCGCGGCGGGTGCGTACCGCCAGGACGATGCCGGTGATCGGGATCCACAGCACCCAGCCGTACAGGCCGCCGAACCAGAAGCCGTACAGGACGTCGGAGTTCAGGGTGACCCCGGCGGTGCCGAGGGCGGCCGCGGCGGCGACCACCGCGCCGAGCACGCTCACCCAGCGCGGCACGATCCGGGTGCGCCACGCGACGAGCGAGAACGCGCCGGTCAGCACGGCGATGAACACCATCTGGAAGTCGCCGGCCAGGTGGGTGAAGCCGGCGACGCCGTGCCAGGCGTACAGGATCTCGGCACTCGGGGCGTCGCCGCCGGCCAGGCCGGGCAGCACGGCGAGCACGGCGCCGGCCACCGAGCCCAGGAACAGCGACACCACCAGCAGGTGACTCGCCCCGGCGAACAGATCGGGCAGCAGCGACCGGGGTGCCGCGGCCCGGGCCACCGTGGTCAGCGCCGCGGTGAAGACCAGCAGCAGGGCCATCGAGAGCATGGCGGCGAACGCGCCGACCCGGAGCGCTCCGGCCTGGCTCCGGCCGTACTCCTGGATCTGGGTTGTCGTGGCGGTCAGCAGGCTGGGACCGTCCGGCGGCTGCGCGAACGACGCGACCAGGACCAGCGGTCCGGTGATGGCGGCGGTCAGCGCGGCGCCACGGGAGTTGTCGATAGTCGTCATGCGCCCAGGGTGGCCGCGGCAGGTGTGCCGGAGCGTCGCCCGAGCTGATGAACCGGCTCGGCATTTCTGATGAGGTCGCGGCCCGCGGTCCGGGTCTAGCGTCGGGGTCATGAGGCGTGTGCCCCGGGCGGACGCGGCGCTCGCCGCCGCGATGGCCGCTCTCGCGTGCGGGGAGGCGATCGGGTATGCCGACGGCTCACCCCGGCACCTGGCCGGGTCGGCGGTCCTGATCGCCGGGGCGGTCGCGCTCGCCTGGCGGCGCACCGCGCCGGTGCCGGTCGCGGTGCTGTGCTCGGTCGGCCTGACCGTGCCGGTGCTGGTCACCCGGACCACCGAGACCATCGGCGGACCGCTGGTGATGATGGTGGCGGTCTACTCGGTGGCCGCGTACGGGCCGGGTCTGCCGTGGTCGTTGCTGCCGGCCGGGGTGGCCGGCGCGGCCTCGGTGATCCGCACGCTGGGGGACTGGGGCGCGGACTGGGTCTCGCTGGGGATCGGGCTGGCGATGATGGCGGGGGCCTTCGCGCTCGGCCTGGTGATGCGCCGCCAACGCCACGAGACGGCGCGGGCCGAGCGTGCCCGCGAGGAGCACGCCGCCGAGGCGGTCGCCGCCGAACGCGCCCGGATCGCCCGGGACCTGCACGACGTGGTGGCGCACGCGATCAGCGTGATCGTGCTGCAGGCCCGCGGCGGCCGGCGGATGCTCGCGGTGGACCCGGACCAGTCCCGGGCCGCGTTCGACGCCGTCGAGCTGCTGGCCGGGCAGGCGATGACCGACATGCGCCGGATGCTGGGACTGGCCCGCACGCCCGGCGCCGGTGCCGACCTGGCGCCACAGCCCAGCCTGCGCCACCTGGACGCGCTGATCGACGGGCTCAGCCGGCCGGGGTTGCGGCTGGTCACCGACGTGACCGGCGACCTGGCCGGGGTGCCGCCCGGTGTGGACGTGGCCGGGTACCGGATCGTGCAGGAGTCGCTGACCAACGTGCTGCGGCACGCCGGCGCGAGCACGGCCTCGGTGGCCGTCCGGGTCTCGCCGGAGCGCCTGGAGATCGAGGTGGCGGACGACGGCGCGGGGTCGGCCGGCCCGTCGGCGACCGGCTTCGGGCTGGTCGGGATGCGCGAACGGGTGTCGCTCTACCACGGGACGTTCGACGCGGGGAACGATCCGCGCGGCGGGTTCCGGGTGCACGCCTGCCTGCCGGTGACCCCATGATCCGGGTCCTGCTCGCCGACGACCAGCAGCTGGTGCGGGCCGGCTTCCGGATGATCCTGCGGGCCGAGCCGGACATCGGGGTGGTGGGCGAGGCGGCGGACGGTGTCGAGGCGGTCGAGAGCGCCCGCCGGTTGCGACCCGACCTGGTGCTGATGGACATCCGGATGCCGCGCCTGAACGGCATCGAGGCGACCCGGCAGCTGCTCCGGCTGCCCGATCCGCCCCGGGTGCTCGTGGTCACCACGTTCGACCTTGACCAGTACGTCTACGAGTCGCTGCGGCTGGGCGCCAGCGGGTTCCTGCTCAAGGACACGCCGGAGGAGCAGCTGGTGGCGGCGATCCGTACCGTCGTGACCGGTGTGGCGTTGCTCGACCACGAGGTGACCCGTCGTCTGATCGACGCGTTCGCGTCCCGGGTCGCGGCGGTGGACCGGCCGGCACGGCTCGACGTGCTCACACCGCGGGAGGTGGACGTGCTCCGGCAGCTGGCCCGCGGGCGGTCGAACGCCGAGATCGCCCGCGACCTGTTCCTGAGCGACGCCACGGTGAAGACGCACGTGGGGCACGTGCTGGCCAAGCTCGGCCTGACCAGCCGCACCCAGGCCGTGGTGCTGGCCTACGAGACGCGGCTGGTCACTCCGGACTAGGCAGCCACCACGAAGCCGCCGGCGGGCACCTCGACCGGGAACGCGCCCCGCCCGCCGGTGACCCCGGCCGGGCGGCCGTGCGCGTCGTAGGCGCGGGCCACCGCGGCACCGTCCCCCGGCACGTCGATGGTCAGGTGCCGGGCCGTGCCGGCCACGCTGGACAGCAGCACCGCCCGGTCGGTGACCAGGCTGGACACCAGCGGGGTCAGCAGCAGGACGTCGAGGTCGCTGGTGCCGCGCACCCCGGTCGCGGTGATCGACCCGGTGCCGGCCGCCACCGTGCCGGGAACCCGCACCGGCAGCAGCGCGCCGGGCGCGGCCGACACCCCCTGCGCCCCGCCCCCGCCGGAGCTCACCCGCCCGAGCATGTCGAAATCGGTCACGCCGCCGGGCCCGGGCACCCGGTTGAGCACCGCGTCCACCCGCCGGGGCTGCCCGGCGGCGGGCACCGTCCAGGTCACCCGCCCGGCCGCTTCGACCCGCAGGTGGGCGCCGCCGCTCCACTGCGACTCCCCGGTCCACGCCGAGGGTGGCGTCACGACCGTGACCGGCCCGCTGAGCCGGCCGGACTCCGCCTCGACGGTGCGGGAGCCGTCCCGGCTGACCACCGGGCCGGCCGCCCGGGCGAGCGCGGCCAGGTCCCGGTCCGCGTCCAGGGCCAGCATGGTGAGCAGCCCGTGGATGGTCGACTCCGCGCCGGAGTTCCGGTTGACCGTGCCGTCGCCGTTCACCCCGTCGCTGGTGGCGCCGGTGGCCGGGTCGTACATCCGGGCGCCGGCCGGGTTCTGGCCGAGGAACCAGCCGGCCGCCACCCCGGCGAGCTGCCGGAACCCGTCCGAGCCGGTGGCTCGGGACACCGACAGCAGGCTCTGCACCCGGGCGTCCGCCCCGTACGCGATCTGGGAGCGGTCCACCGGCGCGGGCAGCAGGCCGTTGATCGGCCCGGTCGCGGTGAGCAGGCCCGGGGTGAACGTGCCCGCGTCGGCCACCGCCGGGCGCAGCAGCCGGTCGTCGTGCAGGACCGTCGCCGCCTCGGCCAGCGCGGACGGCATCTGCGCACCCCAGGCGTGCCAGACCGAGCGGGAGAGCGCCCACGGCAGCACCGAGGAGCCGGGCCCGCCGCCCATCTCGGCGACGCCCGCGGCCAGCCGGGCCAGGGCGGTCCGGGCGGCGGGCGGCCCACCGGCGCGGACATAGGCGGTCAGCCCGAGGATCGCCTCGGAGCTGGCGTCCGCCCCGTCGGCGATCAGCCAGGCCGGCACCCGGGCGCCGTCGACGACCTGGTGTTCGCCGTACCGGACAAGGACCTGACGGTCGAGAGCGGCGACGGCCAGGTCGAGGCGCGACCGCAGGAACCCGGCGAACCCGGGGTCGGCGCCGCGGAACGCGGCATAGCCCTCACCGAGCGCCCAGATCGTGCGGGCCAGCCAGTACGACGGCCCGGAGTCGGACGGGTCCGGCGTCTCCACCGGCACCGGGCTCGGGTTCAGCGTCCCGTCCGGCTGCATCCACAGCACCACGTTCCCGGCGTGCGGCCCGGACACCGTCTGCAGGTAGGTCAGCCCGCGCAGCTGCTGTTAGGCCTGCTCACGGCTGTGCCGGTCGCCGAACTGCCGCCAGTGCCGCAGGTAGACCACGGCGGCCCGGCTGATGTCGTCGGCGTCGTAGGCGCCCTGCCCGTACGTGCCGGTGGCCGCGTCGTAGGCCCCGCCACCGACCCGCCGGTATCCGCCCCCGGGCAGGTCGTCGGCGTAGACCCAGACCACCCCGACCGACGGCTCCCGGTCGAGCCGGTAGGTGGTGTGCCCGGCCTGCGCGGGCGGCGCCACCGCGGCGGTGAGGAAGTCCAGGTGATCCACATTGGTCATCGGCGCATCGGCGGGGACCACCAAAGCGGACGCCACCAGCAACAAACCGAGGATCTTCATCCCTTCACCCCCGAGCCGAGATCGGACGAGACGAAGTGCCGCTGGAACACGATGAACAGCAGCACCGCCGGCGCGGCCAGGAAGCACGCCCCGGCCAGGATCGCCCCGTAGGGATTGGTGGCCGCCGAGGCCACCGTGCTCATGTAGTTGGCCAGCGCCACCGCGAGGGGCTGCATCCCGGCCTGTTTGGTGACCAGGAACGGCCACAGGAACTCGTTCCACGGCCCGATGAAGGTCAGCAGCGTCGCGGTCAGCAGCGCCGGCCGGACCAGCGGCAGCGCGACCGACCACAGCACCCGCAGCTCGCCCGCGCCGTCGATCCGGGCCGCCTCGAACAGCTCACCCGGCAGTTGCAGGAAGAACTGCCGGAACACGAACACCGCCACCGAGTTGATCGCGAACGGCAGGATCATCCCGAGGTACGTGTCGGCGAGCCCGTACCCGCGCACGATCTGCACGTACAGCGGGATCACCAGCAGCTGGAACGGGATCACCTGGAGCAGCAGCATCGCGGCGAACAGCGTGCCCCGGCCGGGGTAGCGCAGCCGGGCGAGCGCGTACCCGGCGAGCACCCCGAAGACCAGGGTGCCGAGCACCACGCCGCCGGTGAAGACGATCGAGTTGAGCAGTGACCGGCCCAGGTTCACCGCGGCGTCGATCTCGCGGTAGTTGTTCAGGCTCAGATTGCCCGGCCTCGGCAGCGCGCCGGCCGGCGAGGAGTCCGGCCGGGCCTGCAGCGAGCCGACGACCATGTAGTAGAACGGGAACAGGAAGATGATCGCGCCGAGCGTGAGGGCGACCGGGCGCCACCTCATCGCTGCCTCCTCTCCAGCAGTTGCTGCGCCCCGGCGACGACCAGGACGCCGGCCACCAGCAGCACGCCGATCGCGGCGGCCACGTCCGGGTGGCCCTGCTCGATGCCGCGCTGGTACATCAGCAGCACCGGGGACGCCGACCGCCCGCTCGGCCCGCCGCCGTTGGTCAGCAGGTACGGCTCGGTGAACAGGTTCGCCCCCGTGATGATCGCCAGCAGGGTGACCAGGGTGGTGGCCGGTCGTACGCCGGGAACGGTGACGGCCCGGAAGCTGCGCCAGCGGTTCGCGCCGTCCACCGCCGCCGACTCGTAGAGCTCCTTCGGCACGTTCTGCAGCGCGGCCAGGTAGAGCAGGATGAAGAAGCCGAGCTGTTTCCACGTGACGAACAGGGCGATCGACGGCATCGCCCAGTTCTCGTTGATCAGCCAGGACGGGTCCGGCGCGGCACTGCCGAGCACCTGGTTGACCAGGCCGCCGGAGCCGAAGAGGAACAGCCACACACCGACCACGGCGACGCTGGCCGCCACGTACGGCAGGTAGAAGCTGGTCCGGAAGAACGTTCGGCCCCGGACCACGCTGTTGAGGGCGGTGGCCAGCAGCAGCGACAGCGCCACGGTCAGCGGCACGTTGATGATCAGGAAAATGCCGATGTTGACGAAGGAGCGGCGGACGGCCGGGTCGGTGAGCACCGCGGAGTAGTTCTCCAGGCCGACGAACGGCCGGGGCACGGTCACCCCGGGCGCGGTGAAGATGTACTCGTGGAAGGAGATCCACACGGCCAGGCCGAGCGGGTAGGCGAAGACCGCCGCGACGAACACCGCGTACGGCGCGCTGAACAGCATGCCGATCGGCTGGCGCCTCATTTCACGAGGTCATTGATCTTGTTGGCGGCGTCCGTCAGGGCCGTGGCCGGATCCTGTTTGCCGAAGATCACCGAGTTGGACCAGGCGTCCCGGAACGTCTGCCACACCTCGACCGAGCCCTTCACGTTCGGCACCTCGACCACGTGTGCCGTCTTCGCCGCGAACACTGCGTACCGCGGGTTCTTCGCGAAGTACGCCGGGTACGCCCCGGCCAGGTCCTGCCGCAGCGGCATCTGCCCGGTCATCTCCAGCAGCTTGCCGTCCTGTTCGGCGCTGGTGGAGAACTTGAGGAAGTCCCAGGCCGTGCCGCGGTTGGCGCAGGCCGTGTAGATCGCGACGTTCTTGGCGTCGCTGAACGTGGCCTGGTCCTCGGCCGAGCCGCTCTGCGTGGGCACCGAGGTGACCCCCCAGTCGACCTTGTCCTGATAGGCCGCGATCGCCCACGGGCCGGCGCTGGCCATCGCCGCGGTGCCGTCGGCGAACGCGTCACCGGTGTACGCCTCCTTGCCGGCCAGGTTCTTGGCGTACAACTGCTGCCAGAGCCCGGCGACCGCGCGGCCCGGGTCGGAGTCGAAGGTGGCCTTGCCGTCGACGACGAGCTGCTGGCCGCCGCTCTGCGCCGCGTACATCGGGTAGAAGTCGAACCACGACTGGAAGAACTGGCTCGACGGCGACGGGAAGATCGCGTATTTCGCCGCGCCGCTGCTCACCAGCTTCTCCGCGGTGGCCAGGAACTCGGTGTACGTGCCGAGCGGGGGAGCGGTGGTGCTGATCCCGGCCTTCGCGAACGCCTTCTTGTTGTAGAACAGCATCACCGGGTTCGATTTCCACGGGAGCTGGTAGAACTTGCCGTCCGGCGACGTGTACTGGCCGGCGGCCGCACCGGAGCGCGCGGTCACGTAACTCGCGCCGTCGGCGAAGTCGTCGAGCGGCACCAGGCCGCCCTGCGCCTGGAAGTTCGGCACGGCGGCCGGGGACGTGTTGTAGATCAGGCACGGCGCGTTGCCGGCGGTGATGCTGGCCGAGATGACCGCCTCGGAGGTCTGCCCGGCCGGGATCTCCTGCGCGGTCACCACCTCGTCCGGGTGCACGGCGTTCCACGCCTGGACCACCTGCTTGCCCCAGGCGACCTCTTGCGCGTTGTTCGAATACCACAGGCTGATCGGGCCGCGGGCGGTGGCGGCCTCCGGGTTCGAGGCGTCGTTCCCGCCACCACATCCGGCGACGGCGAGGAGCAGCACAAGGGCGATCGGCAGTGGCTTCATCACTTCTCCTTTGAAGAGAGAGCCTTCAGCCGCAGGTTACGCCGTTAATCGCATCGATCAACATCATCGGGTCAAGCGGTTTCGACGCTCACGTAGTCGAGATCGCCCGCGTAGTAGTCGCAGCCCACCGTGCGCTGGTCGCAGTCGAGCTTGCCGCCGATGGTCAGCGGCCAGTTGTTGCTGATCGTCCCGGTCCACCCCTGCCGCCCGGCCACCCGCTGCCCGTCGATCGCCAGGGCCACCCCGGTGCTGACCCGGACGCACGTGACCACGTGCCAGTCCCCGTCGTTGATCGCGTACGGGGCGATCGCCTCGAGCACCCCGCGGTCGCCGCGGAACGAGCACTCCACCCGCCCGTTCGGGATCTGCAGCTTGAAGTTGCCGCCCTCGGTGGTGGACTGGCCCTTCTGGACGATGTTGCCGAAGTGGCCGGTGGTGCGCAGCCGGAGCGTCACCGCGTAGTCCCGGTCGCCGGGGTCCAGCGCCGAGTCGTCCGGAACCACGACCAGGTGGCCGGGGTGGGTGGGCGGGGTGTCCGGCTCCAGCCGGTCGAACCGGTATCCGGTGGCGCCGGCGGTCGTCACGCCCAGGCCGACCTCGCCGCCGATCTGCCCGTCCAGGCCGTTGCCGCTGCTGTCGGACATCCGGTTCGCGCCGGGTGACTCGTTCATCGCCCAGTAGGCGACCATGCCGTCGCCGGCGGCATGAGCGGCCATCGGAGTACCGGTCAGCAGGGTGGTCGTGACCAGCAGGGTGACCAGGCGTCGCATAGTGGTCCTCGGGGGATGAGGGACAAGATCCTAAGAGACTAATGGGCATAAACCACCCTTTATCGCCAACTGCGGAAATCTCCTCCGGAGTGCTCTTTCGGACCCTCGCTAACTGCCCGTTCAGCTTGGTAAAGTCCCGCCGATCATGGTCGACACCCCTCGGCGACCACGGCAATCAGATAAGGATCGTGTCGAAGTGCTGCTCAATGGGACTGACGGTGAGACTTCGGAGCACAAGTTGATCGCACCCAACCCCGGCCTGCCGAACCAGGCCCTCCAGGTGCTGGCCCTCGCCCAGCGCACCGCGGAGGAGCACGTCGCCAGCGCCCAGCACCACGCGGACAAGATCCGCACGGATGCGCTGGCCGCGGCCGAGCAGATCGCCCGTGACGCCCAGGCCCACGCCAACAACGTGCGCCAGGAGGCCGACCGGGTGCTCAGCGAGGCGCGGGCCGGCGCCGAGCAGACGGCCCGCGAGGCGCAGTCCCGCGCGGAGGAGGCCCGCCGGGCCGCCGACAAGATCGTCACGGACGCCCGGCAGCGCGCCGAGACCATCGGCGCCGACGCGATGCACGGCGCCGACCAGCTGAAGCACCAGGCCCAGCAGCGGTATGACGACGTGGTCGGCAGCCTGGGTGCCAAGCGCGAGGCGTTGCAGCAGCAGATCGAGGCCCTGGAGAACTTCGACCGGGAGTACCGCGGCCGCCTCACCCAGTTCATGCAGGGCCAGCTGCGGGCGCTCTGGGCCGACGCGCCGCAGGTCAGCGCCGAGGTGATCGACGAGGAGCCGGTCGCCGAGGAGCTCGAGTCCGCCTCCCGCCACGGCCACCACGCGGTCGAGGACGCCGAGATCGTCGATTCCGACGAGGACCGCTGACCCCTCGAGGTCCGCGGAAAACGGCCCGGACCGCTTCAGGTCCGGGCCGTTTCGCTCATTTGGTACGACCTAGAGCTGCACGCCCGTGGTTATGCGCCAAGCCCATGAGGCGCGCTCAGACGAACCGCTGGCGGATCTCCCCGATCCCGTCCACCCGGCTGACCAGCACCTCACCCGGCTGCAGGTACCGCGGCGGCTCCCGCCGGTTGCCCACCCCGGCCGGGGTCCCCGTGAAGATCAGGTCACCGGGCAGCAGCGGGCACACCGCCGAGATCCGGGCCACCAGGTCGTCCACCGCGAAGATCATCTCGCTGGTCCGGCCGTGCTGCACCCGCTCGTCGCCGAGCCGGCACTCGAAGGCGAGGTCGTCCCGGTCGGCGAACTCGTCCGTGGTGACCGCCACCGGCCCGGTCGGCCCGAACCCGGGGAACGACTTGCCCAGCGAGAACTGCGCCGGCCGGCCCTGCAACTGCACCGCCCGCTCGGACAGGTCCTGGCCCACGGTCAGCCCGGCCACCGCGTCCCAGCCCCGCTCGCGGGGGATCCGGTGCCCACCGGCGCCGATCACCGCGACCACCTCGATCTCCCAGTCCGGCTTGCCGGGCGGCAGGGTCACCTCGGTGATCGGCCCGGTCACGCAGGACGGGAACTTGGTGAACAGCAGCGGCTCGTCCGGCGCCTGGTACCCGGCCTCGGCGGCGTGCGGCCGGTAGTTCAGCGCCACCGCGAACACCTGCCGCGGCCGTGGCGACGGCGCGCCCAGCTGCTCCGGGGTGAACGACGTCGCCCCGGACCAGTCCGCGCCGGCCGCCCACGCGGTCAGCTCGCCGAACCGGGCCAGTGCCGCGTTCACGTCCGAGGGGAACCGGCCGTCGCTGTGTTCTTCGACGTCCAGGGCCCGGTCGCCGTCGATCAGCACCAGCCGGTCCGCGAGGGTTCCGAATCGCATCCGCGCCTCAGTCCGAGTAGAGCGAGCCGGCGTACGGCTCGGTGTCGTGCGCGGCCTTCCACGGGACCACGGTGTTGCGCAGCAGGCCGACGCCCTCGATCTCGGCCTCCACCACGTCACCGGGCTTGAGGTAGAACGCGAACGGGTCCGGCTGCACGGCCGCCACCCCGGAGATCGTCCCGGTGGTGATGATGTCACCGGCCGAGTAGCCCTGCGGCGAGTGGAACGCGATCAGGTGCTGCAGCTTCAGCACCAGGTCGGAGGTGTTGCCGGACTGCCGCACCTGCCCGTTGACCCGCAGCTCCATGCCCAGGTCGTGCGGGTCGGCGATCTCGTCGGCGGTGACGATCCACGGGCCGATCGGGCAGAACGTGTCGATGCCCTTGGAGAACGAGAAGACGCCGGACTGCATCTCACGCCGCTGGATGTCGCGCGCGGTGATGTCGTTGAACACGGTGAACCCGGCGATGTAGTCACCGGCCTCCTCGGGGCCGAACCAGCGGCCGGACTTGCCGATCACCACGGCCAGCTCCAGCTCGTAGTCGAGCTCCTTGGTCAGGCCCTCCGGGTAGACGATGTCGTCCTCCGGGCCGATGATCGCGTCGACGTTCTGGAAGAACACGATCCCCTTGTGTACGGGGTGCGACCAGTTGACCTTCTGCAGCTCCTCGTGGTGCACCGCGAAGTTGCCGGCGGTGTGGAAGAACTTCTTCGGCTGGATCGGCGCGCGCAGCCGCACGCTCGCCAGGGGGAGCGTCTCGCCGGTCTCGCCGACCTGGCCGCCGCGCTCGAAGAACTCCCGGGTCGAGCCGGCCGCCAGCTCGACGACCTCGTCGCCCTCGATCCGGCCGACCCGTCCCTCGTCGAATGTCACCAGTCGCATGCTCGCCCCAATTTCCTGCCGTCGAATCCAGCACTGATTCTCACTGGGTGAAAGTTTGTTTCGTTCAGGAAAAATCCTCCGTCGTGGCGGCGGCACTGTCAAGGGACTCCGGCGTCACGACCCGGAACACGCGCAGTTGCAGGGCGAGCGTCGCGTAGTACCCGGCCAGCGTGGTCAGCTCGAACAGCGCCGGCAGCCCGAGACCGTCGCGCGCGGCGGTGAACTCCTCGTCCGTCAGGTCACGGCGCTCGGCGAGGGCCGTGCCGACGTCCAGGATCAGCCGATCGCCCGGGTCGGGGAAGGCCGCCACGTCACCGGTGCGCAGCGCGCTCAGCTCGGCCTCGGAGAATCCGGCCGCCCGGGCGACGGCTTCATGGGCGTACCTCTCAAAATCGCTGCGCCAGACACGGGCGACCGTGAGAATCGCGATCTCCCTGGCCCGGGTGGTCAACCCGGTGCGGTAACGCACCGCGCTGCCGAGCTCCTGCAGCGCGCCGCCCACCCCGGGCTGCAGCAACATCGCGTTGAACGGCCCTTCGAGCCCGCCGTCCGCGTCCACCAGCGGAAACGCCGACCCGGCAGCCCGCGGACCCCCGGCGATCGCGTCATAGACCGCGCGCTGCTCCGAGGTCAGCTCGCCGGGCAGCAACTTCCGCAGCCTGCTCCCGCCTCCCGGCTCGCCGCCATCCGGCTCCGCCCGGCTCCCGCCGCCCGGCTCGCTGCCGCGACCGCCTCGCGGCTTCGCCGCGCTCACGCGGCAGCCTCCCGGTGCCCCAGCAGCGCGGAGATGTCGTGGCACGCCTCGTGGATCAGCGGCTTCAGCTCGCGCACGATCCGCTGCGTCGACCAGTCGCGCGACTGCACCGCCAGGTTCGCCCCGGCCACCACCGCCCCCTGCGCGTTGCGGACCGGCGCCGCCACCGACCGCAGCCCGTAGGCCAGCTCCTCGTCCTGCATCGCCCACCCGTCCGCGCGGATCTTGCCCAGCTCGTCGCGCAGCTCGTCCAGGCTCACCTTGGCGTTCGGGCCGTGCTGGCGGGCGAACGACGCCTCGCCGACCCGGGACGTCAGGTCGTCCTCGTCGAGGTGGGACAGCAGCAGCTTGCCGATCGAGGTGTGCACCGCCGGCAGCGTCGAGCCGACCTGGATGTTCGCCGTGACCAGGTCGGAGTTGCGCAGCCGGACCAGGTAGAGCACCCGGTCGCCGGTGAGCACGGCAAGGTTGACGGTCTCGCCGGTGGCCGTGGCGAGCTGCTGCAGCCGTGGCGTGGCCAGCTCGACCAGGTCCAGGCTGCGCAGCGCGGCGGTGCCCAGGGTGAGCACCTTGACGCCGGGGCGGTAGTCGCCGTTCGGCAGGTGGTCGAGGTATCCCTCGGCGGTCAGGGTCATCACCACCCGGTAGACCGTGGGCAGCGGCATGCCGACCGCGGGCGCGATGTCGCTGATGCGCCAGGTGGGGCGCTGCTCGCTGAAGAGCGAAAGGATCCGTAGTCCCTTGGCCAGGGCCTCGACCCGGTACTCGGGCTTGTCGGTGTCTTTCCTCGCCGCCACGTCGGGACTCCTGCTCTCTCACACATGGCTGGACACATGTCCTCGCCGCGATTAGCGTTGCGGGGAGAAACTTACTTTCACCTGATGAAAGTGGCAAGTCTTTCTCGAGACGGTGAGGCCAGATGACGACCGACTGGTTGCAACTACGTGAGCGTCCCACCCTCGTCGTCGGCGCGGGCGGTCTCGGCGGCGCCGGTGCGCAGGCGCTCGCCCTGGCCGGCGCGCGGGTGCTGCTCGCCGACGTCGACGCGGACCACCTCGAGGCGGTGCGGCTCCGGGTCAAGGAGGCGGGCGCGGAGATCACCACGGTCCAGGTCGACCTGCGTACGCCGGACGCGTGCCGCACGCTCGTCCTCGACGCGGCCGAGCGTCTGGGCGGCATCGAGGTGTTCCTGCACGCCGTCGGGAAGAACGTGCGCACCCCGGTCCTCGACCTCGGCGACGACGACTGGGAGTCGGTGCTGACCCTGAACCTGTCCACGGCGTACTGGACGGCGCAGGCGGCCGGCCGGGTGATGGTGTCGGCCGGCTACGGGCGGATGGTGTTCTGCTCGTCGGTGTCCGGGCTGCTCGCGCACGCCAATCACGGGCCGTACGCGGCCACCAAGGGCGGGCTCAACCAGCTGCTCCGGGTGATGGCCCGGGAGTGGGCGCCGTCCGGGGTGACGGTGAACGGGGTCGCGCCCGGATACATCGAGACCAACCTGACCAGGGCGTACCTCGACAAGGACGGCAACCGGGAGAAACTGGAGTCGCTGGTCCCGGCCGGGCGGCTGGGCCGTCCCGCCGAGGTGGCCGACGCGATCACGTTCCTGGCCTCCGACCGCGCCGCCTTCGTCACCGGCCAGATCCTCTACGTCGACGGCGGCCGCACGCTCGTCTGACCCTTCCTCATCTAGGAGAACCTGTGACCACTCCCGTCATCACTCAGCGTTTCCCCGGCCGGTCGGTGCTGGTCACCGGCGCCGGCACCGGCTTCGGCGCGGAGATCGCCTTCCGCGCCGCGCAGGAGGGCGCCCGGGTCGGCGTGCATTACCGCAGCTCCAAGGACGGCGCCGAGCGGACCGCGGAACGCATCCGCGCGATCGGCGGCGAGGCGGTGCTGATCCAGGGCGACATCACCGACTGGGACGACATCAAGCGGATGGCCGACGAGGCGTTCCGTGCCTTCGACGGCCTCGACGTCCTGATCAACAACGTCGGTGACGTGGCCCGCGACCAGATGTCCTGGCGGGACATCACCGAGGAGTCGATCAACCACGTCCTCGAGGTGGACATCAAGGGCACCCTGCTCTGCGTCCACGAGTTCGGAGCACGCATGCTGGCACAGGGCCACGGCAACATCGTCAACATCGGCTCGACGGTCGTGGTGCGGGGCAGTGCCCGCGCCCCGCAGTACGCCGCCGCGAAATACGGCATCATCGGCCTGACGAAGTCCTACGCGGCGGCCTTCGCCCCGACCGTACGGGTGAACGTGTTCGCCCCCGGCTTCATCGAGACCGAGGCGACCCTGAAGCGCGACGACTGGAAGTCGGGCCGGGGCGACAAGCTCCGCAGCCTGACCCCGATGGGCCGCATCCCGGGCCCGGCCGAGCTGGCCGGCGCGGCCCTGTTCCTGGCCACCGACGACGCGGCCCACATGACCGGCGGCTTCATGGTCGCCGACGGCGGCTACAACATGATCGGCGCCTGACAGGCGGGCCGGTGCAGGTCCCGGCTGGTGCTCAGGGGTGCCTCAGCAGCGCTGAGGCACCCCTGAGCACCAGCCGAGCAAGGCCGGACCGTGCCGGCTGACTCGAGCCCGTCCGCTCGGCATCGGCGGGGCGGCGGAAGTCCGCGCTCGGCGCTGAAGGGCGGCTGGGGTCCGCGGTGGGCCAGGTTCGGGGCGGTGGCGGTCCGCGGTCGGGTTGTGCGTGCGTTCACCGCCCCCAGGTGGGCGGCAGACGCACGCGATCCGGCAGTGCGGACTCTCACCGCCCTGCCCAGGAGCTACCGGCACGTCAACTCGAGCTGAGTGGCATGGGCGAGGTGCCCGGCTGGTGCTGGTGGTCGTGTCAGCGGCCGGGATACCGCCGGGAGCACCAGCCGGGCCGGGAACGCCGCATCGCCCTCGACGCCCGGCACGCCGGGCTGGTCCCGGCGGTCGTTGCCGGTCTGCAGCAACCTTGAGGACCGCGAAACCCGGCCGAGTCTGCCGGCCGCCCATCAGGTCGGGAGGTCGGTCAGGACGAGGTGGAGGGCGGTCGGGGCGGTGCATTCGTCGTGGATGTGGGTGCTGGTGCGGACCGTGAAGCGGTCCGGGGTGGGGGTGGGGATGACCGCGGGGAGGCGTGGGCCGTTGCGTCGATCCGCGGTCGGGCGGAAGGACAGGGTCAGGACGCTGAGGCGGGGGTGCAGGGCGCGCAGCCGTGGTTCGCGGGAGGCCAGGGTGCTGAACGCGTGCAGGCGGGCGAGGACCGGGTCCGCGTAGTGGTTTTCGGACAGGTGGAGCCACATCGTCTCGCGGCGGTCGCCGCGTTCGTGGGCCTCGGCAAGCGCGACCGAGCCCAGGAACGGCCAGCGTGCCGCCACCTCGCCGGGGCGGGCGCCCCCCAGCCCCAGGCGGGGCGGGGGCGGGGCGGGGGGCAGGGGGGGGGGGGGGGCCCCCCCCCCCCTCGACCCGCCCGCGG
>NZ_LLZH01000284.1:0-77811 GCF_001509495.1 Actinoplanes awajinensis subsp. mycoplanecinus
TCGGCGATTCAGGACTTGAAATGCCCTGCATCTTCCACGACTTTGCTGGGTCGCTTGAATTCGTTGACCGCGCTGCGCGGAAACGCGAACCGCGACACCGTCCTGCGCGGTTTGGGTCTGAACGAAACGCCAGCGGATAAAGCCGCGCCGCAAAACGTACCAGCGAAATAAGCGGCTCGCAGAGCGGCGCCACGGACAACGGCAACCTGATCCACCGCGCGGAACCGCCTCGCCGGAGGCCCTCGAACCACGGGGGTCTCCGGCGCGTCCGTGTGTGGGCCATGCGCGCGGTGATCTTCGGCTGCTTCGGCACGCTGACCGGAAGCCTCGGCGACCCGCAGCAGGTCGTCCCACATGTCCGTGACCAGGTCCAGGTTGAGCCGCCGGGTCGGCAGCGCGCCGGCGCGCGGGGTCCGGTCCGATGGAGGGTGAAAAGCAGATCCAGCTCGGCGCAGCGCCGGTCGGAGAGCAGGTACTTCACCCGCGCCCAGGTCTGCTCCCGCTCGCCGTGCCCGCGCAGCTCACCCATCGCGATCCCGAACTGTTGCGTCCGGCGCCGCCAATTACCTCATCGGGTACGAACCCGAGCCACGGCAGCGTGCACAGCTGGACCGCCACACCCAACACGTTGCGGCCGGTGCGGAACTGGCGCACGAACGCCTCGTCCGCATCCGTCAGCGTGAAGTACCGGACCAGCTCGGCCCGGTTGATCTCCGGAAAGCCCCGAAGCCGCGCCAGTTCCTCCGCCGCGAACACATCCTGAGTCGCCACGAACCCACCGCCTGAGCATCGACCGTCACCACACGGCCGGCACGCTAGGACTGGGGAAGAGTGTGATCAACCCTCAGTTCCTACCGTTGTTCTTGGCCTGGAAACTACGGGGCGGGCCGGGACTTCCGCGAGTTCAGCCGAACTGAAGGTTCATCGGCTGGAACTCAACGGGTTTCATGCTTGTGGGATGGTTTCCGTTCTTGGGCTCGCGGTGAACGGGGGCCCCGGCGAGCCGCAGAAGAGCAGGATCGCACTCGGCAGGAGTTGAGCGTCACGCCGGTGGCCCGGTGAGTTTGGCTGCGACAGCGTCGAGGACCCATTCCAGGCCGGTGGCGAAGGATTCCGTGGCGTCCATGTCCGTGCCGTCATGTACCGCTTTGGCCAGGGACGGGAAGCGGCCGGTGGCCAGCATTCTGGTCACATGTGGGCCAAAGGCCCGTTGCCAGTCGCGTTTGGACAGGCCCGTGGCGCGTTCGGCCCGCAGGTTCGCGATCTCGCGCCGGATCGCGCCGGTGACGTAGGCGCTGACGGTCTGCGTTGCGCGCATGACGGTGTCGATGTCGGTGAGGCCGTCGAGGGCGGCGAGTTGGGCCTCGGCCACGGCCAGGCCGTGCGGGCCCAGGGTAGGACGGCCGCCGAGCAGGTCGGCCAGCCATTCGTGGCGCAGAGCGGCCTGCCTGGTGCGCTGGGCGAGGACGCGCAGCGTCTCCCGCCAGTCACCGGGCTGTTCCTCGGGGAGAATCTCGGCGTTGACCTCGTCGACCATGAGGTCGAACAGGTCGTCTTTGGTGGAGATGTATCCGTACAGCCGCATCGGGCCGGCATCCAGCCGGGCGGCGACCTTGCGCACCGACACCGCTTCCAGCCCGCCCTCGTCGGCCAGTGCGATGGCGGCGGCGATGATCCGCTCCCGGTCGAGCGGCGCGGGGGGATTCCGCGGCTCCGGCCGATCCCACACCGTCATGGTCGCTCCCTGTTGTTGCGAGACATCCTACGATCGAAATACAGTGTATCGCTATGAGACATCGTATCGCTGTGGTCGGCGGCGGCCCCGCCGGGCTGACCTTCGCCCGTGTCCTGCACCGCCACGGCTACCCCGTCGCCGTCCTCGAACGCGATCCCGCCCCCGACTCCCGTCCCCCGGGCGGCACGCTGGACCTGCACGAGGGGCTCGGCCAGCTGGCGCTGGAGAAGGCAGGTCTGCTGGCGGAGTTTCAGACGCTCTCTCGGCCCGAGGGGCAGGCCATGCGCATCCTGGACACCGCTGGAACCGTCCTGAGGGACTGGCGACCCCGCCCGGATGAGCGGGCCAATCCCGAGATCGACCGCGGGCAACTGCGTGACCTGCTACGCGGTCCTCTCGACGTCAGGTGGGGACGGGAGGTGACGCAGGTGGTGCCGAGGACCGGCGACAGCCCCCTGGTTCATTTCGCCGACGGACGACAGGAGACGTTCGATCTGGTGGTGGGTGCGGACGGCGCCTGGTCCCGGGTTCGCCCGGCGGTCTCGCCGGTGACACCGCGGTACACCGGCGTCACCACGGTCGAGACTTCCCTGGACGACGTCGACAACAGCCATCCCGAACTCGCCCGGTTGATCGGTGACGGTTCGGTGGCCGTGTACGGCGTGAACCGATCCCTGGGTGCCCAGCGCAACAGCGGCGGTCATGTGAAGGTCTACGCCAAGTTCCGCGCGCCGCTGGACTGGCACGCGGGCCTGGACCTGGCCGACGTCGACGCCGTGCGATCGAGCCTTCTGGCCCTGTTCGACGGCTGGGCCGCTCCCGTGCTCGACCTGCTCAGCCACGGCACCGCTTTCGTCCACCGTCCCATCTACGTCCTGCCCGAATCCCACACCTGGGCCCACGTCCGCGGGGTGACGCTCCTGGGCGATGCCGCTCACCTGATGCCGCCGTTGGGTGCCGGCGCCAACCTAGCCATGCTCGACGGGGCCGAGCTCGCCGCGTCCATCGCCGCCGGCCCGGAAGATCTGGACAAGGCCGTCCGCGCCTTCGAGGACCAGATGTGGGCACGAGCCAGCATGTGGGCGAAGATCACGACGGCCGGCCTGGAACGCCTCGTGAGCCCGGACCCCGCCGAAGCCCTCGCCCTCTTCGAGCAAGTCCAGTCATCCTGACTGCCAGGACCAACAGCACCAGGAGTTGCCGGCCGCGGCGCAGGCGTTGCAGGGTGCCGGCGTGGCCGCGGAGCGCGTTCGTGTCCAGCAGGTGCTGACCGGGCCGGTCGCGGTCTGCTGTGCCCCACGGACCTCACTGACCCGCCCCCGCGTCACGGATCCCGAAACAGGGGGTAGGCGGGAAACCCGAGGGCTAGCCTGAAATCGATCGTTTTATACGAATAAATAATAGCTTGATGGTGGTGATTGTCGTGCTCGAGTACGCCTCACGAGCTGAAGCGGTGTTCCAGGCTGCACCGGATGCGATCGTGGGCATCGATTCGAGCGGCCGGATCCTGCTGGTGAACACCCAGGCCGAACGACTGTTCGACTACGACCACGACGAATTGATCAACCAGCCGGTCGAGGTCATCGTCCCGGCAGCGGCCAGCGGCGGGGTGTACCCGGCCCGTCCTACCTATCAACTCGACGACCCGGACCGCCCGCGCCGGGCGGACACCGCGGTGACCCTGACCGGGCGGCGCAAGGGCGGCGACGAGTTCCCGGCCGAGATCTCCCTGTCGGTCGTCGACACCGATGACGGACCGGTGGTGGCGGCGGCCATCCACGACGTCAGCGTCCGCAAGGACGCCGAGGCGAAGTTCCGCTGGATGATCGAGGTCGCCCCGGACGCCATCCTCGGCGTCGACGCCTCGGGCTCCATCGAGTTGGTGAACGCGCAGTGCGAAAACCTGTTCGGCCGCAGCCACGACGATCTGATGGGTCTGCCGGTCGAGGCGGTGCTCCCCGGCGGGCTGCGTCCGGTCGACGCGGGTCAGGTCGGTGCCTGCGTGGTGATGTCGGCCGTGCACGAGGACGGCACCACCATCCCGGTCGAGGTCAGCCTCAGCGCCCTGGAGACCACCACCAGCGGACGACTCACCATGGCCGCGGTCCGGGACATCTCCGACCGCAAACACATCGAGCACCTGCTGCAGCACAACGTCTCCGAGCTGGAACGGGCCAGCCGGGTCAAGAACAACCTGCTGGCCAGCATGAGCCACGAGCTGCGCACCCCGCTCAACGCCATCCTGGGTTTCACCGGCACCCTGCTGATGAAACTGCCCGGCCCGCTCAACGCCGAGCAGGAACACCAGCTGCACCTGGTGAAGGCGAGCGGCGCGCACCTGCTCTCGATCATCAACGACCTGCTCGACCTCGCCCAGATCGAGTCCGGCAAGGTGCAGATCGCGCTGGTACCGGTCGACTGCCGCGCCGTGGTCGACACGGTCGTGCAGTCGCTGGAGCCGCTGGCCGAGACCCACCACGTCACCCTGCACGTGGAGGGACCCGAGGTGCCGGTGTCCGCGAACGCCGACAAACGCGCGCTGAGCCAGATCGTGGTGAACCTGGTCAACAACGCGATCAAGTTCGCCGAGGGCAGCCAGGTGTGCATCCGGCTGACGCTGCAGGAGTCCGGCGACCGGATCCAGATCTCGGTGCACGACACCGGCCCGGGCATCCCGGAAACGGACCTGGACCGGATCTTCTGCGCGTTCGAGCGCAGCGCCGCCACCGCGAAGGCCACCGACGAAGGCACCGGTCTCGGCCTGCACATCTCCCAGAAGCTCGCCGAGCTGATGAACTCCACCGTCACCGTGGCCAGCGTTGTCGGTGAGGGCAGCACCTTCGCCATCTCCCTGGCCACCTGCTGAACGGAGCAGGGTCATGAACGCGCGCATCCTTGTCGTCGAAGACACTCCGAACAACATGTATCTGATGACGTACCTGTTGCAGGCCCACTCGCACACCGTCACCCCGGCGGCCAGCGGAGAGGAAGCCCTCGCGCTGGCCCGGGCGTCACGCCCCGACCTGGTCGTGATGGATCTGCAGCTGCCCGGCATCGACGGCTACCAGACGTTGGCGGCCATGCGCGCCGACCCGGGACTGCGCGAGGTGCCGGTCGTCGCCGTGACGTCGTTCGCGCTCGTGGGTGACCGCGACCGGATCCTCAACGCCGGCTTCGACCACTACGTGGCAAAACCCATCGACCCGGCGACGTTCACCGACGAGATCGACGCCTACCTGCCGCAGCTGTTGCGCAGCTCCGCACCGAACTGACCGGTGCGGCTGCCGGGTGCGGCTCCGTAGCAAGAGAAAGTCCTGAGGCTGTCATGGCTACCGTTCTTGTCGTCGACGACCGCGCCACCAACCGGGAACTCGTGCGCACCCTGCTCGGATACCAAGGGCACCGGGTCATCGAGGCCCACGAGGGCGCCGAGGCACTCGACCTGGCGCACTCCCAGCATCCCGACCTGGTCGTCACCGACATGCTGATGCCCGGCATGGACGGTTACGAACTGGCCCGGGAGCTGCGCTCCGCCCCGGACACCGCCGCGACACCCATCGTGTTCTACACGAGCAACTATCAGGAATCGGAGATCCAGCCCTTCGCCCAGGCGATCGGTGTGGCCCGGGTGCTGCTCAGGTCGTCGGAGCCACAGGAACTCATGCGGACCGTCGACGAGGTCCTGGCCGCGGGACCGGGCCTGGTCGGGCCGATCGACACCGCGCAGGTCGACCGCGAGTACCTGCGCGCGGTCACCGGCAAGCTCTTCGAGAAGGCCACGGCGTTGAGCACCACCGAGAAACGTTTCCGGCTGATGGCCGACGCCTCGCCGGTGGGTATCGCGTTCGGCGACCCGCACGGGTCCGCCAGCTACGTCAACGCCCGGCTCTGCGAGATCACCGGGCTGCCCGCCGACGACCTGCTCGGCCTGGGCTGGCTCACCTGCGCCGGCCAGGAGCACCGCGACGAGGCCCTCACCGTCGCGCGCGGCGACGGGCCCCGCGACGTCCGGCACCGGTACCGCAGTCACATCGGGTTGAGCGGCCGCACCGCGCGATGGCTCAACGTGCACGTCGAGGCGGTCCAGGACGACGAGGGCAGCCACGTCGGGTTCATCAGCACGATCGACGACGTGACCGCCCACGTCGAGAGCGACCAGCGTCGCCACGCCACGCAACGCCAGCACGACCTCGACGACCGGGACCGGGCCCGGGAACGGCTCGGCAGCCTCAGCACCCTGGCCGGCGGCGTCGCCCACGACTTCAACAACATCCTGGGTTCGATCCTGGCCTTCGAGAGCTTCGTGTCCGAATCCGTCGCCGAACTGACCGTCGCCGGCCGGTTGGACCCCGAGAGCAGCACGGCCATCCTCAACGACCTGGGACAGATCCGCAAAGGCGGTGAACGGGCCACCGGCCTGACCCAGCAGCTGCTGACCTTCGGCTCCCGCAAGGTGATCAACCTGTCGGCGCTCGACCTGAACCGGGCCGTGCGCGAATCCAACGCGCTGCTCGCCCCGACCCTCGGCACCCGCGTGCACATCGTCACCCACCTCGCGGACGACCTGCGCCTGGTGCTCGCCGAGCCCACCAACATCGCGCAGATCCTGCTCAACCTCACCGTCAACGCCGGCCATGCCATGCCCGGCGGCGGCACGCTGACCATCATCACGTCCAACGTCGTGATCACCGAGGAACCCGGTGAATCGGGTCCCGCCCCGCAGACCGCCGGGCACTACGTCCGGCTCACCGTCCGCGACACCGGTGAGGGAATGACCCCGGAGACGCTGCAACACGCGATCGAGCCGTTCTTCACCACCAAGGGCCGGGGCCTGGGCAGCGGGTTCGGGCTGGCCATCGTCTACGGCATCGTCAACCAACTCGGCGGCGTGCTCCGCATCGAATCGGAACCCGGCCACGGCGCCATGTTCACCATCTATCTGCCGACGACGGAACAGACCGTCGAACCACCGCCCGACACCGTGGCGGCGGCCGGCGGCGGCACCGAGACCATCCTGATCGCCGAGGACGACGACGGTATCCGTGAGGCGCTCACCCGGACCCTGTCCGGCGCCGGTTACACGACCCTCACCGCGGTCTCCGGCCCGCAGGCGCTCGCCCTGGCCGACCAGCACACCGCCGGCATCGACCTGCTCGTCTCGGACATCGTCATGCCCGGCATGCTCGGCGACGAGCTCGCCGCGGCGCTGCAGCAACGACGGCCCGCCATCAAGGTCCTGCTCGTCTCGGGCTACGCCGGCGACCTGATGAGCCACTACGGCGTCCTCAAACCCGGTGTCACCGTGCTGCCGAAACCGTTCACCAGCGACGAGTTGCTCACCGCCGTCCGCACCTCGATCGGTATCGCCGCGGCCTGACCGCCGGACGTCCGAGCCGGCCGTGCGCCGCGCGGCCGACGGGCCCTGCACGTCACCGGCCGCCAGGACGACATCGTCGGCTACACCGACACCGCCCGGCCTCACATCCGGCCGGGCTGTGTCGTCGGTGCGGTAGCCGACCTTGAAGGAGCCCCCGTGTCCGCCGCCTATCTCACCACCACCGGCCTCGCCGCGTTCCTCGCCGCCAGTGCCGCGGTCACCTACCTGATCGGGCACGACTACCCGAAGGCGCAGCTGCGGATGAAACGCCTGCCGCTGTGGTGGATGCCGATGCTCGGTGTCATCCTGGCCGCCGGCGCCGCGGGCCTGCTGATCGGCCTCGCCGTCCCCATCCTGGGCGTCCTGGCCGCCGCCGGGCTGGTCCTCTACTTCGTCGGCGCGTTCACCGCCCACCTGCGGGTCGGCTCCCGCGCCCTGGCCGGCCCCGCGGTCTTCTTCACCGTGATGCTCACCAATCTGGGGGTGACCCTGGCTCACCGGTTCTGCTGACCGCAAAATCGGCCTGCGGGGGACAGCCGCGGGCCGGGGCGGGCTGGCATGGTGGAGGCGCCGACGTGAACAGGGGGACGATGACGTGACCACGATCGACGCCGCAGGGATCACCCTCGCCTACCGCACCGCCGGGGAGCCGGGCCGCCCGCCGATGGTGCTGCTGCACGGGCTCGGCGACAGCTCCGCCGACTGGCACACCGTGCTGTCCGATCTCGCACAGACCCACCACGTGCACGCGCTCGACCTGCGCGGGCACGGCGGCAGCGCACACCCGGGCGCGTACTCGTTCGAGCTGATGCGCGACGACGTGCTCGCCTACCTCGACGCGGCCGGCATCGCCCGGTGCGTGCTGGTCGGGCACTCGATGGGTGGCATGGTCGCCGCGCTGCTCACCCTGGCCGCGCCGGACCGGGTCACCCACCTGGTCCTGGAAGACAGCAGCCTGCCGCGGCCCGGGTCGCTGCCCCGGCCGCCGCTGGACCCGCCGGCCGAGCCGACACCGTTCGACTTCGCCGCGGTCACCGCGATCCGCGCCCAGCTCAACGACCCCGACCCGGCCTGGTTCGCGTCGCTGTCCGAGATCGCCGTCCCCACCCTGATCATCAGTGGGGCGGAGAGCCCGATCCCGCACGAGCTGCTCGCCGACAGCGCCGACCGGATCCCGGACGCGATGCTGGTCACCGTGACCGCCGGGCACAACGTGCACGTCGAACAGCCGACCGCGTTCCTCACCGAGATCCACCGCTTCCTGAACCGCCCGTGACCGATCCCGATCAGCCCGGCCCGGCGAAGCTCACCACCGCGCGACGGATCGTCGTCTACGGCGTCACCGGGTCCGGTAAGACCACCCTGGCCCGCCGGATCGGCGAGCGCACCGGCCTGCCCTGGCACAGCGTCGACGACCTCACCTGGGAACCCGGCTGGGTCGAGGTCCCGCTCGCCGTGCAACGCGACCGGATCGCCGCGATCTGCGCCGGCGACGCCTGGGTGCTCGACAGCGCCTACCTGTCCTGGGCCGACATCCCGCTGGCCCGCGCCGACCTGATCGTCGGCCTCGACCTGTCGCGCCCGCTGCTGCTGTACCGGCTGGTCACCCGCACCCTGATCCGCGGGATCGTCCGCACCCCGATCTGCAACGGCAACACCGAGTCGCTGCGCGAAGCCCTGTCCCGCGACTCGATCGTGCTGGTCCAGTTCCGGTCCCTGCCCCGCAAACGCGCCCGCCTGCGTGCCTGGCAGGCCGACCCCGCGATGCCACCGGTGGTCCTGCTCCGCTCCGCGCGCGCGGTCCGCGCCTGGCTGCACACCCTTTCCGGTACGACCTGACGACTCACTCGGTGAACTCGCAGAACGACAGCGCCTGATCGAACCGCCCGGCGGCCAGGTCCTCGTGCCGGATCAGGAACCGCCCGTTCACGTACTCCTCGTGCGGCGCCGCGAACTGGGCCAGCGCCACCCACTCGCGCAGCACCGCCTCCTCGGAGCTGTCCTCGGCCAGGATCGTCTCGGGGCTGTTCTGCGCCGACACCGAGTACCCGCCAACCAGCAGGTCGTCCTCGATCCACGGCACCCGGCCCGGCCAGAGCCTGTCGACGACCGCGGTGAGCTGCGCCATGCCCGGAATGTCGTGGGTCAACTGTTTCTCCAGGTCGGTCAGGAACTCCGGGGACTGCTCGAGCCAGTCCGGCAGGTCCGGCTCGACCCGCGCGTACAGGTCATGTTCCGGGCCGGTCAGCGGCTCGTCGTCGCAGTCGTCGTCCGGCGGCCCGGTCGGTGTGGTCACCGCGCCGGCCGGCACGTGCACCACCCGGGCGAACTGCTGCTCCTCCGGTATCGAACACGACGACATGGCCGCCTCGGGCGACAGGAAGAACAGCAGCGACCCACCGGCCGGCAGGGCGAACCCGGCGATCCGCGGCAGCGCCGCACAGTCGACCGCCGCCAGGTACGGCAACGGCACCCCCGGCCGGATGCACGGCCAGGCGATGTCGGCGGGCAGGTGCGGCAGCCCGCCGAAGCGTCCGGCGCGCACCCCGTCCGGCCCGGCACCGGCCCGGATCCGGAACCGCAGGACCAGGTCGGCGTACCGGGCCGCCTCGTCCCGCCGCACACCCTGCTCGGCCGCGGCCCGCAGAAATTGATCGTGATAGTCCATGACCGGACATAGTGGCAGAGCTATCCGACAGAACTCCGGCTCGCGGCGACCCAGCGGTCCAAGGTGACCGTCGCCGCGCCGCTGCCGACCACCTCGGCGCACCGGGCCAGGGCCGCCGGGAACGAGCGCCCGTCGACGGCGACCAGCATCGCGGCCGCGTTCAGCAGCACCACGTCGCGGATCGGGCCGGGCTCACCGCCGAGCACGGCACGCGTGATCCGGGCGTTGTGCACGGCGTCACCGCCGCGCAGCTGGGCCGGGACCGCCCGGGCCAGGCCCAGCAGCGCCGGGTCGAGGACCGTGGCGCGCACCGTGCCGTCGCGCACCGTCCACACCCGCGACGTGGTCGTGGTGGTGAGCTTGTCCAGGCCGTCGTCACCGCGTACCACCAAAGCCTGAACGCCGCGCCCGGCGAACATCTCGGCGACCAGCGGTGCCAGCCGCGCATCGGCCACACCGACCACCTGGTGCCCCGGAGCGGCCGGGTTGATCAACGGTCCGAGGATGTTGAAAACGGTCGGCACCCCGAGCGAACGCCGCACCGCCGCCGCGTGCCGCAACCCCGGGTGGTACCGCGGCGCGAACAGGAACGTGATCCCGGCCTCGGCCGCGACCCGGGCGGCCTGCGCCGGCGACAGGTCCAGGCGCACCCCGAGCTGCTCGACCAGGTCGGCGGCCCCGGCGGTCGCCGACGACGCGGCCCGGCCACCGTGCTTGACCACGGTCACCCCGGTCGCGGCGGCGACCACCGCCGCCATCGTGGAGATGTTCACCGCGCCGGTGCCGTCGCCACCGGTCCCGGCGATGTCCACGACCGGCCCCGGGATCACCACCGGCAGCGCACTCGCCAGGGACGCCTCGACCAGGCCGGTCAGCTCCGCGGCGGTCTCGCCCTTGGTGCGCAGCGCGGCCGCGAACCCGGCCACCTGCACCGGATCCAGCTCACCGCTCACGATCTTGCTCATCGCCCAGGCGGCCTGTTCCCGGGTCAGGTCGATCCGGCGCAGCAGGCTCGGCAGGATGGTCTTCGACAGCGGCATCGTGGAGGTCCTCGCAGGGTGCGGGGTCGCCCGCCGAGGGTGCACACGAAAAACGGCCGCCTCGACGAGGCGGCCGGTGGGGATGGTTCGACAGGTGGCCGCCTAGCAGGCGCGCCACCACAGCATCGAACACGAGATCACGACACGGACCTTAACAAATCGACCTCTATGGATGCGCTGGGCGGCGTGGCGTGGTACTCCAGAGCGACAGGGAGGTGCCCATGCGCTCCGAGATCTTCCGCCGCAAACCCGTCGAGGACATCACCGACGACCACGACACCGGCCTCACCCGCACCCTCGGGCTGTGGCAACTGACCTCGATCGGGGTCGGCGGCATCATCGGCGCCGGCATCTTCGCCCTCGCCGGCGCGGTCGCCCACGAGACCGCCGGACCCGCCGTACTCATCTCGTTCCTGATCGCCGGGATCGCCTCCGCGGCCGCCGCGCTCTCCTACGCCGAGTTCGCTGGCATGATCCCCAAAGCCGGGTCCGCCTACACGTACGGCTACGCCGTGCTCGGCGAACTCGCCGGCTGGTTCATCGGCTGGGACCTGCTCCTGGAATACACCGCGATCGTCGCCGTCGTGGCCATCGGCATCTCCGGCTACTTCAGCTTCCTGGTCGGTGAACTCGGCGCCGACCTGCCCGCCTGGATGCTCGGCGCACCCGGCACCGGCGACGGCCACGTCGTCGACCTGTTCGCCGTGGTGCTCTGCCTGCTGATCGCATACCTGCTCAACCGCGGCATCCGCTCCGCCGCCCGGTTCGAGACCGCCGTCGTCGGCATCAAGATCCTCGTGGTGCTGCTGGTCGTGGTCGTCGGCATGTTCCACATCAACACCGCCAACTACACGCCGTACTTCCCGTTCGGCGTCAGCGGCGCGATCACCGGCGCCGCCACCGTCTTCTTCGCCGTCTTCGGCTACGACGCGATGTCCACCGCCGCCGAGGAATCCGCCGACTCCCGCCGCCACATGCCCAAAGCCATCCTCTACAGCCTGGCCATCTCCATGGTCCTCTACGTGCTGGCCACCCTGGTCCTGACCGGCATGCAGAACTACCGCGACATCGACCCGGAGAGCGGCTTCTCCACCGCGTTCGCCTCGGTCGGGCTCAACGGCCTCGCCGACGTCATCGCGGTCGGCGCCATCATCGGCATCCTCACCGTCATGTTCACCTTCATGCTCGGCGTCACCCGCGTCTGGTACGCCATGAGCCGCGACGGCCTGCTCCCCGCCTGGTTCGCCCACCTGCACCCCACCCGCCGCGTCCCCAGCCGCGTCACCTGGATCGTCGGCGTCGCCTCCGCCCTGATCGCCGGCTTCCTGCCGATCCGCGAAGCCGCCGAACTCACCAACATCGGCATCCTGCTCGCCTTCGTCGTCGTCTGCATCGCCGTGATCGTGCTGCGCTACCGCCGCCCCGACCTGCCCCGCACGTTCCGCCTGCCGCTGATGCCGGTCATCCCCGCCGTCGGCGTCGTCTTCTCCCTCTGGCTGATCACCTTCCTGGACCCGATCACCTGGCTGCGCTTCGCCATCTGGTTCCTGCTCGGCCTGATCATCTACTTCACCTACAGCCGCAAACACTCCTTGCTCAACCGCCGCTGACCGCTTCCCGGTCACCCCTTTTCCGGTACGCCGGAAAAGCACCCCGCCGCAGTCCCCCTGCACCGGTGCTCCCGGGCCCCGGCCCCGGCACGGCCGGAGCCCGGAGAGCGGCCCCCAGCGCCCTGCGCTGCCACGAACCCCCGGCTGGCTCTCAGCGCCGTCAAACCACCCGCATAGCGCCCTGAGAACCAGCCGGGGTCGTGAGGCGCGCTGCTGCCGGTGCCGGGCGCAGACATCGCGGGCCCGCGCCGACCCGGGCGGGCCGCCTCGGACCAGCTGCCAGGACCGGCTGCTGGGGTGACCGCGACCGGTCATGGACGTGACCAGCGAGATGTTGATCACCTGGGCGCGGCCGGGACCGGCCGCCCAGCGGATCCCGGCGGCCCCCGGCCCACCCCGGCCGCGTCCCCCGGGTCACCGTCGGACACCCGGACCGGCACGATCGGCGCGCCCGGCGCCACCGCCGACGCCGCGGTGCCGTGACCCGCGCACCGCGGGCCACCCGCCAGCAGATCCCGGCCCGCCGCGATCCGGCCGGTGAGCTGCGGCAGCGCCGCGTCCACACCCGAGTCGACCACCCCCGCCCCGGTCACCGGGGCCGTCCACCGCTCCACCGGGTACGGGTTCACCGGCACCACCACCGCGCACCCCAGCATCCACACCCGCCACATCGTCCACACCCCCGGCCACCAGCGACACCCGTGAATGTCATCGGCGCCGCGCCATCCCGGTTGTGCCCCCAGCACAGCGGCGGTTAGGTTGTGGGGGCCATCTGCGGCGTCGTGAGGGAAACCGGTGAAAGTCCGGTGCGGTCGCGCCACTGTGAACTGCCCCCGCAGGGGACAGTGAGTCAGGACGCTCACGCGACCGCAGCCTGTTGATCGGGACGCGTCATCCCGTAGGAGTTGATTCCGCCATGCCCAAGGCTGATTCCGTCAAGCCGCTCGCCATCCCCGCGATCTCCACGCGCCTGCTGCTCACCGCCGCCGGTGTCGTCATCCTGCTGCTCGCCCTCGCCTACCTGGTCGCCTTCGACCAGGGCGCCCTCTCACGCAGCGGCATGTACATGCACGAGCTCATGCACGACGGCCGTCACCTGCTGGGCGTCCCGTGTCACTGAGCGCCGAC
Source organism: Actinoplanes awajinensis subsp. mycoplanecinus (assembly GCF_001509495.1). Taxonomy (NCBI): domain Bacteria; kingdom Bacillati; phylum Actinomycetota; class Actinomycetes; order Micromonosporales; family Micromonosporaceae; genus Actinoplanes; species Actinoplanes awajinensis. Next base: position 13,559 of record NZ_LLZH01000284.1, read on the forward strand.
CGGAAACCGACGTTCGGCCGGATCCTGATCGCCGGCATCCTGGCCGGGCTCATCGCCGGGCTGCTCGCCGGCACGTTCGCGTTCTTCGCCGGTGAACCCCGCGTCGACACGGCCATCGCGATCGAGGAACAGAACGCGCTCGCCCACGGCGAGTCCGGCGGCGAAGAACTCGTCAGCCGCGACACCCAGAAGCACGTCGGCCTGCCCCTGGCCACCGGCCTGTACGGGATGGCCGTCGGCGGCTTCCTCGCCGTCGCCTACACCCTGCTGCGCCGCCGCCTGCGCACCGGCAGCGACACCCGCGCCGCCCTCGGCCTCGCCGGCGCCGGCCTGCTCGGCATCGTCATCGTGCCGTTCCTGAAATACCCGCCGAACCCACCCGCGGTCGGCGATCCCGCCACCATCAACCAGCGGACCCTCAGCTACCTCGCCGTGCTCGCGCTCGGCCTGGTCGCGGTCTGGGCCGGCGTCGTCGCCGCCCGCACCCAGACCCACGAGTGGCGCCGCGCCACCGCCGGCCTGGCCGGCTTCCTGGTCGTGGTCACCGTCGCCTACCTGCTGCTGCCCACCATCGACGAGGTGCCCGCCACCTTCCCGGCCGTGCTGCTGTGGAAGTTCCGGCTCGCCTCGCTCGGCACCCAGGTCGTGCTCTGGAGCGTCCTCGGTCTCGCGTTCGCCGGGCTGCTCAACCGGCTCGCGACCCGCAGCGCCAACCCGGCGGCTGCCCCGGCCGCCGTGGCGACCGCCGACGCCTGACCCGCACCACGAGAAACGCCGCGCGAGACGATCGCGCGGCGTTTTTTCTGCCCAGATCTTGTTCTAGGGTGACCCGATGGCGCGGTTCAGCGGACTCGACGACCTGCTCGGCCACGTCGAGCTCGGCACCAGCGCCTGGCACCTGGTCGACCAGCCGCGGATCACCGCGTTCGCCGAGGTGACCGGCGACCACCAGTGGATCCACGTCGACCCGGAACGCGCCCGCACCGACGGCCCGTTCGGCACCACGATTGCGCACGGCGCGCTGACCCTGTCGCTGTGCATGACGTTCCTGACCGAGGTCGTGCAGGTCGACACCGTGACGTTCGTGGTCAACGGCGGCTTCGACCGGGTCCGCTTCCACACCCCGGTGCGCTGCGGGTCGCGGCTGCGTGGCAAGGTCCGGCTGCTCGAGTCCCGGCGGCTGACCGGCGGCGCCCGGCTGATCCTGCGCACCACCGCCGAGATCGAGGGCGAGAAACGCCCGGCGTGCGTGGCCGATCAGATCCTGGCCCTCTACGAGCCCACCGCCCCGACCGAGGCGTAACCCAGGGTCCGGGCTGGCTCTCAGGGGCGTGTCAGCACTGTCGAGGCACCCCGGAGAACCAGCCGCCGGGTCCGGAACCGGCGGGCGGCCCGCAATCAAAAACCTGTGGCGGTCGGCGAAGCCGTCCTTTTGGTGGTTGGTGCGGCTTGCCGCACTGCGCGTAGGTCATCCTAGGAAGATAGGAAACGACCTCACGGTCGCAGGCGGGCCGCGCGGGACTCCAGGTAGCGGCGCTCGGCCAGGCTCGCGGTGGCTTTCGCGGCACGACGGTAATTTTCGTACGCCGCAGCCGGCTCCCCCGCCTTCTCCAGCAGATGCGCCCGCACCGACGCCAGCCGGTGATGCCCGCGCACCCGCTCGTCGGCGTCCAACCCGGCCAGCAACGCCAGCCCCTCCCCCGGCCCGGCCACCTCGGCCAGCGCGATCGCCCGGTTCAACGTCACCATCGGGTTCGGCGCGATCCGCTCCAGGATCAGATACAGCGCGTACACCTGCCGCCAGTCGGTCTCCCCCGCCGTCGCCGCGTCCGCGTGGGTGGCCGCGATCGCCGCCTGCAACTGGTACGGCCCCAGCACCGGCGCGCCCAGCGACTCCCGGGCCAGCGCCAGCCCCTCCTCGATCAGCTCCCGGTCCCACACCGACCGGTCCTGCTCGTCCAGCGGCACCAGGTCACCGCCCGGCGTGGTCCGCGCCGCCCGCCGCGCATGGGTGAGCAGCATCAACGCCAGCAGCCCGGCCACCTCACCGTCCTGCGGCAGCTGCGCACGCACGAGGCGGGCCAACCGGATCGCCTCCCACGCCAGCTCGACCCGGTGCAACGACGAGCCCGACGACGCCGTGTACCCCTCGTTGAAGATCAGATAGAGCACGTGCAGGACCACCCGCAGCCGCTCCTCGAACGCCACGCCGTCCGGCAACCGGAACGCGCTGCCGGCCGCCCGGATCCGCTGCTTCGCCCGGGAGATCCGCGCCGCCATCGTCGCCTCCGGCACCAGGAACGCCCGGGCGATCTCCGCGGTGGTCAGCCCGCCGACCGCCCGCAACGTCAGCGCGGTCTGCGACGCCGCGGTCAGCGCCGGATGACAGCACAGGAACAGCAGCACCAGGGTGTCGTCGGTGTCCGGCACGTCCGGCGCCGGCTCGGCGACCGTCTCGCGCTCGCGCCGGGCGTGCTCACTGCGCACGTGATCGATCAGCCGCCGCGACGCGACGGTCATCAGCCAGCCACGCGGATTGTCCGGCACACCGTCGGCCGGCCACTGCACCGAGGCCGCGAGCCCGGCCTCCTGCACCGCGTCCTCACACCCCTCGAACTGCCCGTGCCGGCGCACCAGCGCGCCGAGGACCTGCGGCATCAGCCCGCGCAGCAGGTCCTCGACAGCCGGGCCGCTCACGCCTCGAGAACCCCGTCGGCGAACATCACCTGCCGCACCTCCACCCCGAGCCCCTCGATCGCCGCGTCCGGGATCTGCGCCGCCAGCTCGATCGCCCGCGCCCGATCCGCGCAGTCGACGAGGTAGAACCCGCCCAGGTACTCCTTCGCCTCCAGGAACGGCCCGTCGGACACCACCGGCTGCCCGTTGCGCACCGACACCACCACCGCCTGCGACGGATCCACCAGCGCCTGCGTGGTGATCAGCTCACCGGACTCCTTCAGCCCCTCGATGAACCGGCCGTGCCCGTCACCGATCGCCGCCATCTCCGCCTCGGTCAGCGACTCCAGCACGGCCGGGTTGATGTGCATGCTGATCAGGAACTTCATCGTCGTACCCCTCAGATCCTTGTCGGCCCGGACGGGGCCGCTCGCCTGGTGGTCGGAGTGGCCGCGCCCACCTTGACATCCTCGCCCGGAATTTCTCGACCGGCGTTTCCGGTCAGGGCCGCGCCCAGCGGCGTCAGCTCGTAGCGGACCGCGCGGCCCAGCCGGGTGCGGGTGACCAGGCCGGCGTCGCGCAGCACCGCCAGATGGCTGCCGACCGTGCCCAGGCTCAGGCTCAGCTGCGCGACCAGCTGCGACGTCGTCGCCGGCACCGCCAGGGCCCGCAACACGTCCGCGCGACGCTCACCGACCAGCCGGCTCAGGGCCACGTCACCCGGGGCGCGCGCCGCCGGACCGAACAGGTCCGCGACACCCCGGGCCGGATAAACGAGAGCGTACGGCCACGGCGGCTCCACGTAGTTGATCAACGTGCCGAACACCGTCGGCATCAGCAGCAGACCCTGGCCCGCCGGGCGCAGCCGCTCCCACTCGGTCCGTGACCCGGTGCGCACCTCGATCGTCCCGGCCTCACCGTCGGCACGCCACCGCACCCGCCGATCGAGATCGGACAACGCGGCCGCCCAGCCGTCCCGTGCCAACTGCCCGGAACGGTGTGCCAGGTCCCGCTCCAGCACCGCCCGCAACCGCGGCCAGTCCGGCTCCACCAGCACCCGCCAGCTCGCTTCCAGGGCGTCGGCGAGCCGGGCCACCACGTCCGGGGCGTCCAGGATCCGCTGCACCGGCCGGGCCGGCGGCCGCATTCCCGCCAGGTTGCGGGCCAGCTCCAGCCGGGCCCGGGGCAGCGCCGTGGCCCGCACCACGGCCAGCTCTGCGGTGATGTCGGCACCGGGGCCCGACGGCGGCGGATGGATGAAGTCGGCGTTGTAGGCGCCCCGGCGGAACAACGCCGTCAACGCCCCGACGGCGGGAACCTGGGCGCGCAGCTGCTCGTACCGCGGGGCGACCCGCTCCGCCCACGGCCGCAACGCGCCGGCCGGCTGCACACCGGCGGCCACCCGCAACGCCTGCACCGCCTCGCCCAGCGGCGAGATCGCAAAACGGGTCCGCGCCACGTCCACCGGCCCCACCTCGATGGCCAGCATGTTTAGCCTCCACGCGAAAGCTTAGCCACCCACGTGCGGCGGCCGGGACGCTGACCGCCATGACCACCACGTACCGCGACGTGTTCGCCGTGGGCCAGTTCCGCGTGCTGTTCGCCGGCTACACCCTGTTCCTGATCGGCGAGACCGTCCGGATGCTCGCGCTGAGCGTGACCGTTTATGCCGCCACCGGGTCACCGTTGCTGTCGGCTCTGGCGTACGCCGCCGGTTTTCTTCCGTACGCCCTCGGCGGCGCGCTGCTGCTGTCCTTCGCCGACCGGTGGCCCCCACGCCCGGTGCTGGTCGGCTACGACCTGCTGCGCGCCGCGGTCAGCGCCGTGCTCGCCGCCGGGATCCTGCCCGTCCCGGCCATGCTGGCCCTCGTCGTCGTCACCGGGCTGCCCAGCGCCGTGACCGCCGCGGCCCGGACCGCCCTGCTGCCCGACCTGCTCGCCGGGGACGGCTACGTGCTCGGCCGGGCCGTGTTCGCGATGACCGCCGGCGGCACCCAGGTGCTCGGCTTCGCCACCGGCGGTGTGCTGATCACCGCGGTCGGAGCGCGGGGCGCACTCGCGATCACCGCCGCGACGTGCCTGACCTCAGCGGCGCTGCTGAGACGGCACCTGGCCGACCACCCACGCCGCCGCACGAGCAGCACCGTCAACAGCGCCGCCGTCAGCACCGGGTCGGTCTCTGGTTCTGGCGCTGGGACTGGCGTCAGGTCTGACGTCGGCGTCGGCGTCGGCGAGACCTGGCGGGTGAACCGGTCGCTGCTGGGCCGGCCCGCGGTCCGTTCGCTGCTGCTGGCGCACTGGCTGGCACCGGCGCTGGCGGTCGGCGCCGAGGGCGTGCTGATTCCCTACGCCGCGCGCACCGGCGCTCCGGACGCCGCCGGACTGCTCTTCGCCGCCGTCGCGGCCGGGATGTTCGGCGGCCACCTGATCGTCGGCCGGCTGGCCCTCCCCGCCGCCCGGGAACGGCTGGCCGGGCCGCTCGCCCTCGCCCTCGGGATGCCGCTGCTGGCGTTCGCGCTGCAGCCGGCACCGGGATACGCCGCCGTCCTGCTGGCGGTCTCCGGCGCCGGCGTCGCCTACCAGCTCGGGCTGGCCGGCCGGTTCCTCGACGCGGTACCCGCAGACCAGCGCGGCCAGGCGTTCGGGCTGCTACTGACCGGCACGATGACGCTGCAGGGCCTGGCCGCCGCGGCGGGCGGCGCACTGGGCGAGGTCGCCGCGCCGGGCCTGGTCATCGCGGCGGCCGGCGCGGCCTCGGCCACCGCGGCCCTGCTCTCCTGGCGAACCCTGACACCCCGGCGATCCGCGCCGTCCTGGCCATGTTGATCCGGGCGGCCCGGCCGCGGAGTTAGGGTGCGATGTGACGTCGGAATTCCGCATTGAGCCAGCCCACGCGGGGGTCCGGCGATACTGGCTGGTGACCGGCGAACGCCACGGCGGCCGCTTCGAGGTCCCGGACACCCACCTCGACGTGAGCTTCGCCCACGCCCGGATGATCGACGTGGACTTCACCGGGGTGTGGTTCATCAGCTTCGTCGGGCACGACTCGGTGTTCGAACGGTGCGACTTCACCCGCACCCACTTCGATCACGTGCTGCTCGGCGCCACCGGCTACGGCGGCCGGCGCTGGGACGGACGCAGCTGGCCGGAGACGGTGTTCCGGGAGTGCGACTTCACCCGCACCCGGATGCCACCGGACACCTATTTCGGCAACGCCCGCTTCGAACGCTGCGTCTACGACTGCGGCAGCCTGCGCGACCAGACCGCGACCGAACACGCCCAGTTCATCGACTGCACGTTCCGCGGCACGGTCAACGACGTCTGCTTCTGGGGCACACCGACCCGCGGCAGCCACGTCATCGGCCGCGACCGCAACGCGTTCACCGGCAACGACTTCACCGCCGCCGAACTCGTCGACGTGGAGTTCCGCAACATCGACCTGCGCGCCCAACGATTCCCGGAGCCACCCGGCTACGCCCTGCTCGACCACGCCGACCAGCGGGTCGCGGCCGCGCTCGCCGCCCTGGCCGGCTGGCCCGACGACGCGGTCAAGGCCGACGCCGAGCAGTACCTGCGCAACCGGGCCGAGGACGCCCTCGAATACACCGAGGGCTACCTGCTCGCCTCACCGCACGAGATCGGCCAGCGCCTGCCCGCCGAGGCCCGCGAACAGATCTACCGCATGCTCGTCGACTACCAGCACCAGTGACCCGGTCCGTGCGCGCTACGCACCTCCGATCGTGGCGAGGGACTGCATGGCGGTGCGCTCCCGGATGGCCACGTCGGCCAGCAACGCCGATGCGTCGGCCAGCGGACCGGGGCTGCCGGTCCGGCCGGCGGCCTCGATGTGGGCCGCGACCTCGGTCCACCTCGGGACGATCTCGGCGTACTGCTGGTGGCCGGCACGCAGGGCGTCGTCGTCGACGATGGTCAGCGCCTCGGCGAGGAAATCCCGGTACATCGCCCGGAACAGCGCGCCGCCGGTGCCACCACGCTCCATCAGCATCGCGGCCAGCGGAAGGTCCCGGGCCGGGTCCGCGGACCGGCTGAGCCACGACGGCACCAGAGCGGCGGCCTTGGCGATGCCGCGGTGACCGAGGTTCGCGATCGGCGGGTTCAGGAACGTCAGCGCGGTGGCCCGGATCGCCCCGCGCACCGCGGCACCCAGGTCGGGACGGGCCGCCGGAGCGGTGAGCCGGAACGACAGGTGCCGGGCGGTCATCGGGCCCCGCTCGGCACGGGCCAGCTCCAGGCTGGTCAGCGTGGTGGCGACCGCACCACCCTGCTGCGCCGTGTCGATCAGGTAGGCGTGGGTGTCGTCGTAGCCGTACAGCGCGACGACGTGGCCGCCGAAATGGGTCTTCGTGGTGAAGTAGTCCAGGTGGTAGCAGTCCAGCTGCAGACCGACCGGCTGCCCGGCGTCGAGAGCGGCGACGACGGTGCGCCAGGCCCTGCCGGGCGAACTGGTCTCCTCGACCCGCAGCCCGAGTCCGAGCCGGTCAGCAAGCGTCCGAGTGATCATGGCTGGTTTGCTGCGGCCACCGAGGAACGGGAAGTCCATGTTCTTGGCATCCCAGTAGACGAACCCCAGCCCCTCACCCAGCCCGAACAACATCGGCTCGGACAGCACCAGCCCCGCGTGGCCCAGCAGCGCGCCGAGCGTGGTCGTCTCACAGTGCAGGCCCCCGGGAAAGGCCACCCCGTCAAGCTTCATGCGGCACCACCGCCGGCCAACCCCGTCGGCACCGGAACGCGCACAGCATCCTCGGCCGGTCCGGAACCAGAGGACTCCTGCCGAACCGGCCAGGCAACCTCGGTGCGCAGCGCGGATGCAGGCACATCCAGGCCCGGTGGCACCCGGTAGTGCTCCTCGGCCGGCCCGGCCAGAACCCTGCCGTGCTGAGCCAGCCAGCGGCCCAGCGACCGATAGGCCACACCGACCTCGTCATACCCACCCTCGTGCACGGTCGCGGCCAGCAGACACCCCGGCAACGTCCCCGGCGCGATCCCCGCCGTCGGCCGAGGCACCCGATCCACCGGAACGAACACCTCGACGTCGAGCTCCGACACGCCCGGCTCGACGATCGCGTCGCTGCTGAGATATCGGGTGCCGGGCGGACCGGTCGGGCGGATCCCCTGCCCGGCGAGGGCGGCGAACAGCTGCGGATAACCGCGCCCCAGCGCCTCCGCAAGGCCGCTCAGTGATGTGCGCACCACCAGCCGGGCCACCGGCTGGGGATCACGCCATCGTTCATAGACCCGCAGCCAAGCAGGCACCCGCTCCGGCTCGGCGAGCACCGTGCTCAACTGCCTGGCGATCTGATCCAGGCGTGCGGCCCGCGCGGACACCCGCTCCCGGTGCCGCTCGATGGCGGCACTCGCCTGGCGCGGGTCGTCGGTCGCCAGGATCTCGGCGATCTCCGGCAAGGGAACCTCCAGATCTCGTAGTCGCTGGATCAGCCCCGCCCGCGGGAACTGGTCGACGCTGTACCACCGGTACCCGGTGTCGGCGTCGACCCGCACCGGGACGAGCAGACCCAGCCGGTCGTAGTTGCGCAGCACCCGGACGGACAACCGGCTCGCCCGCGCGAACAACCCGATCGACATCAGCTCCGTCATCAGTACCTCCCACAGCCTCAACCCTCCCCTTGGGGCAAGGTCAAGCCCGATCATCCCCTGAACACCAAAGGCCCGGCGTGGTCGGCGAAGCCGTCCTTTGTGTTCGGGTGCGGCTTGCCGCACTACCCCTAAGGCTTCCTAGGACAATAGGATGAATCCATCCAGACAGCGAGCGCCGGCTGCCGCTCAGGGGTGTCTCCCGACCGACGAGGCACCCCTGAGCACCAGCCGGGGTCGCGCGCCGCGGCACGGTCCGGGTGAGAGCGGGCCCGGCGCGAGGCGGGAAGCGCGGCTGGGCCGTGAGTGGGAGCGGTGTCGCGCGGCCTCACGGGCGGGACGCGGCTCGTAGCCTACGGACGGGACGCGGTATTCGTACCGAATGAGGACGGTCTTGAGAAGAAGCGGTCTGGCCTAGGAAGACAGGAAGTGGCGGATCGCCGCGCGCAGGGGGTCGTGCTGGGGGCCCAGCGGCGTCTGCGCCCACTTCTCCTTCGGGTAGCGGGCCACCGGGCCGACCACCAGCTCCGGCGGTTCCCACTCGTAGCGCGGCCAGATGTGCGCGTGCAGGAACGGGTCGAAATTGCCGAGGATCTCCAGGTTGATCCGGCGGAACGCCGGGTCCAGCGACGCGCAGGCGCGCTCCACCGCCTCCCCCAGACGTTCCATGCTGTCCAGGAACGTCAGACGGGCCGGCCGCGGCAGATCCGTCAGCCGTTCGATGGCCGGGTCGTCGGTGAGCAGCAGGCAGTACCCGGGCAGGAACTGCGCATCGCCGATCACCGCGAAACCGCCCGGCAGCGTGGCCAGCAGCGTCGGGTTCTCGCCGCGGGCGCAGGAGCCGATCCGATCGGTACGCCAATCGTCCGCGCTCATCGCAGCGCCTCCCCCGCCCAGCGGCCGACCACCTCGAGGACCGGGGCCCGCCCGGCGAACCGTTCCGGCCAGCCGCGCGCGTCGTAGGCGGCGGCGTGCGCGTCCTGCGTCAACGAGTCGATCATGCGGGGTGCCAGCCAGAAGTACTTCGCCGCGCCGGTGACCATGATGGCGCGTTGGACCACGGCCGGATCGACATCGGACATGCCCCGGACGTAGCCGTCGATGACCGCCTCGAGGACGCCGTCCATCAGCGACAGGTCGATCAGGCCGTCGAAGAACGTGTCCAGGGCCAGGTTCGCGGCGTCCTCGCCGATCGCGCCCGGCCCGGTGAACGCCCAGTCCAGCAGCACCGGGCCGGACTCGGCGAGCACCACGTTCATCGGCCACACGTCGTGGTGACAGAGCGTGCGCGGCAGCGCGTCAGCGGCCGCCAGCAGGTCGTGCCGACTCTCCCACACGTCGCGGAGCCGGGCGCGCAGCTCCGGCTCCCACGCGGCGACCACGACCGGGTGATCCCAGTCGACCTCGTCCGGCACCGGCTGGGCCAGGGTGTAGTCGCGCAGGAAGTCCCGGGCCAGCCACTCCGTCGCCGGTGGCCGGCCGACCCAGCCGTTCTGCCCGGCGCCGAGCCGGTAGGCGATGTCACCGACGTCCTCGGGCCGCCACGTACTCATCGGGGCGCCGGGCACGTCGGCCAGCCACATCGCCACCGAACCGTCCGGGCGCTCCTCGATCTCGTACAGTTCCGGAACGGACAGTCCGCCGGCCGCGAACGCGGTCCGGGCCAACCCTTCGGCGTACGCCAGCGGCTCACGCCTCCAGTAGTTGAAGTGCCCCGGATCCTCGCTGGCCGCCAGATGTGCCGCTGCCCCGTCCCGCCGGCGCATGACCACTTTCAGCACCGCGGTCCCGCCGTCGCGCGGCACCCGCCACACCCCGCCGGTGACCTCGTTGGCCGTGCTGTAGACGAGTTGTTCCGCGGCGGCGCTCACGACGTAAATGCCTCGTTGATCCACATAGCCGCATGCTAAACCGGCATCGTGCCCGAATTCCGTCCCGGTGTGGAACTGTCCCGCCTCTTCTACCGTGAAGCGGTCCGCCCGTTGCTCGGCGACCGCCCGCATCTCGCCGCCCGGATCGGACCGGGCAGTGACGTGCTCGGCTTCGACACGCCGCGCTCCACCGACCACGACTGGGGCCCGCGCGTCGACCTGTTCCTCGAGGACCCCGGTGACCTGGCCGAAGAACTGCGGCACACCCTGCCGAAGCGGTTCCGGGGCTGGTCCACGCACTTCGCGCCGCCCGGCGCGCGGGTCCGATCGATGGCCGACACCGACGGGCCGGTCGACCACTACGTCGCGGTCACCGGCCTCTCCGCGTGGCTGCGGAGCCGGATCGGGGCGGGCGAGGACTGGCTGGCCCTGCCGTGGCAGCGGCTCGCCGAGATCACCGGCGGGGCGGTCTTCCACGATCCGGACGGCGAACTGGCCGCGATTCGGAAACGACTGTCCTGGTATCCGGACGAGGTGTGGCGCTACGTGCTCGGCTGCCAGTGGGCGCGGATCGGGCAGGAGGAGGCGTTCGTCGGCCGCACCGCGGAGCTCGGCGACGACCTGGGCTCCCGGATGGTGACCGCCCGCCTGGCCCGGAACCTCACCCGCCTGCTGTTGCTGCAGCAGCGGCGCTGGCCGCCGTACCAGAAATGGCTCTCCGCCGCGATCAGCGGCGACCCGGCGGCGGCCCACCTCGCCGAGGCGCTGTCCACCGGCGACAGCGAGCGCAGGCAGGCGGCGCTGTGCACGGTCTACGAGGAGGCCGCCCGCCGGCAGAACGCCCTCGGCCTGTGCCCGCCGCTCGACGCGGTGCGCCGGCCGTACTTCGACCGCGGCTACCCGGTGATCGGCGCCGACCGGTTCGCCGCGGCGCTGCTCGACGGGCGGACCGCGATCGGCACCATCGACCAGCACTGCGACAGCAACGACGTGCTGGACAATCCGGAAATCTGCGCGGCGGTAAGCAGATCCGCGCACTCACCGCGTCCTTAGGACAGGTTTCGGAACCCGGCCGCGTGCGAAGCGCCCGCAGACGGGGGCGGGCGCTCCGCGGCCCCGGCCGGGTTCCGAACAACCTACGGGTGACGGCATCCAGACGACCGGGGGAACGAGTGCACACCGGATTCGAAGAGTACGTGCGAGCGCGAGGGGACACGCTGCGACGGTTCGCCTACCTGCTCTGCGGCGACCGCCATCTCGGCGAGGATCTGGTCCAGGAGGTCCTGGTCAAGGCGTACCGGAGATGGTCACGCATCGAGGCCGACCAACCCGACGCCTACCTGCGCACCGCGCTGGTGCGCTCGCACGTCTCGTGGCTGCGCCGGCTGTCCAACGCCGAACGACCGGCAACGGTCAGCCACGACCGGCCGGCGGCCGGCGACTTCACCGACCGGCAGGCCGACCGCGACGACCTCTGGAGCCGGCTCACCGGGCTGACCCGGGCCCAGCGGGCGGTGCTGGTGCTGCGCTACTACGAGGACCTCGACGACCGGCAGATCGGGGAGATCCTGCGCTGCGCACCGAGCACCGTCCGGGTGCACGCGGCCCGCGGCCTGGCGCGGCTGCGCCACGAACTGAACCCTGTTCATTCCACGATCTCCGGAGCCACCTCATGAGTGTCGAAGAGGACCTGCGCACGACCCTGCGCGACCGGGCCGACCAGGCCGCTCCGCTGCCCGACCTGTGGGCCGGAGTCACCGCCGGAGTCCGCCGTGATCAGCGCAAACGCCGCACTCTGGCCGCCGTCGCGGCGGCCGCCGTGGTGGCCGCGGGAATCACGGTCCCGACGCTGCTGCACGACCGCGGCACCGACCGCCTGCCGGCCGCGCCGCCCACGGCGAGCCCGGCGACGTTCCCGGCGCCGGTCTTCCCGCTGCGCCCGACCTGGCTGCCGGCCGGCGTGCCGACCGCGTTCGCCAGCACCTGGACGATCACCCAGATGGGCCCGAACGTCCGGATGGAATACACCGAGGGCACCACCGTGCTCGGCATCGAGATCGGCCCGCTGCAGGCCGATTGGGAGACCGAGGCGACCGATATCCATCAGGCCGACGTTCTCAGCCGGCCCGCTGAGGTCCATGTCGCTCCGGGGTACGACGGTTCCGGCGCCGGCGAGCGCTTCGTCGGCGTGCGCTGGAAGATGCCCGCCACCCGCTGGGTGTCCGTGCTGAGCTGGGGCAAGCTGACCGAGGCCGACGTGCTGCGGGTGGCCCGGAACCTGGCCGGCGACCGGATCGTCTCCGGCTACCCGGCGCCGTTCAGCTTCCCGTTCAGCCCGCCGGGGCTCGTGCTGCAGCACCAGTCGGACGGCATGATGTGCCTCGCGCCGGTCACCGTCCAGCAGCGGCAGCCGGCCGGGCTCTGCGCTTCCCTGTCCGTGGGCGAGCCTTTCGATCCCGGCAGCGCCTCGGAGAGCTGGTCCGTGGACGGACGGCGGGTCGCGTACGAGCCGGACAGCGCCTCGCTGGTGATCGAGTGGGGCGGCGACACCCAGATCAGCGTGAACTGGAATCCCGATGAGATCCCGTTGAGCCACGACCAGGTGGTCACGCTCGCCGCCGGCCTCCGCCCGATCCACCGCTGAACGACAGGCGTGCGGCGATGACGGCGCCGCAGGTGCTCGGCGCGCCGCCCGGCGTCGCGGACCCGGTCAGCTGAGGATCGGCAGCCACTCCCGGACGCTGCTGACCGTCACCCCGGGCGTGCTGAAATACGGGTCGGCGGCCAGCACCGCCTGCGGGTCCGGCGTGTCCAGCACGATGACAGCGCCACTGTCGTCGGCGAGTGGCCCGGCCATCCGGACCACGCCGTCGGCGTGCAGGGCGGTGAGCAGCGCCCGGTGCGCGGGCCGGGCGGTGATCCGGGCGGGCTCCGGGGTGAACGACAACTCGACGATCCACATGCGGGCACCATAGGACGTTCGCCGCGGGGCGGGCATCGGGATAATGCCCGGATGTCGCACGCCGATCTCACCCTCACCGGCTGGTCGGGCCTCTCCGACGAGGCCGCTCTCCGCACCGCCACCGCCATCGCCGGCAGCACTCAGGCGCGCCTGACCGGGATCGGCGCGCATGCGTACGCCGGCCGGTCCGGGCGGGTGGCTTTCTTCGAGAGGGACGATCTCCGGTACGCCCTCGTGCCGGGCGGCACGGTCGCGCTCGGCTTCGACCCGGACCGGTTCACGCCCAGCGCCCGGCAGGTGGCCGACTTCGCCGAGGCCGAGGTGGAGTCGGCGCTCACCGCGTTCCTCGCCGAGATGACCTCGCCGGCGCGCACGGTGACGTTGCCGGCCCGGCTGGTCGCGGTCAGTTCCGAGGTGACCGACACGCTGCTGCCCGACGGCGTCGACGACCACGCCGAGCTGATCGCGGCCCTCGGTCGCCGGGGCCTGCGACCACCGAGCCCGGACGAGTGGGAGCACGCCTGCGGGGCCGGGGCGACGACACTGTTCCGCTGGGGCAGCGATTATCCGGCCGGCGAGCCGTACGGAAAAGTGCCTTTGATCCAGGACCCGAATCTGCTCGGACTGCTGATCGGTGATGACCCCTATCGGTCCGAGTTCACCACCGACCCGGCGGTGCTGTGCGGAGGGGACGGCGGCTCGGCGCTGTGCGGCGGGTCCGGGCCGTTCCTGTCGTGGCTGTCGGTGGCCACCGCGTTCCGCGACCCGGACCTCGCGGAGGTGGTCCAGGAGGGCGGCCTCACCGGTGAGACTCCGATCCGCCCGGTCCTGGAGATCCCCTGAGGGCTCAGGCATGGTCCGGGTCATGGCCGCTGACCCCAAGCGGCCATGACCCGGCCGTCCTCTCACGACCGGATCGTCAGACCCCTGGATCCCAGTCGACGAGTTTGATCGCGACGTCGTGGCCGCCATAGGCCTCCGGGATCGCCGTCACGATCATGCCATTCATCCCGAGGGCCTCTCGGAGCACCTGCGCGACCATCGGCGGGCCGATCAACACTCGGTGCATCGGATGGTGTTCCAACCGTGGTCGGGCCAGATCACCGGCCTCGATCGCGGCTTGAAGGTCGAGCGGCAACTCGACGATGGTCCGGTGAGGGGACAGGACCTGATTCCAGATCGATGGAGTCGCCCGGAGAACCACTTGAGCCTCGAGAACAGCATTAGTCGGGACGGCCATCGTGAAATCCCCGAAGCCCGCACCCTCCATGATGCGCATCAGGACCGGATGCCCTTGAAAGAGTTCCACCAATGCGGACGCGTCGAGGATGAGTGGCGATTCCGCACTCATACCGCTCGGCTGTCTCGGCGAGCTTTCATCACCGCGACCTGCTCGTCAATGCTACCGAGCCACTTCTGGTAGGCGGCTTCCTGTTCCTCGGTGAACGGCTTCGGCGCGGGGAGACCGAGGATTTCGCAAAGCCTTTCGGAGATGCTCTGCGACTTTTCCGGTTGGATGTCGTCTGTCATGCGACGAGAGTAAGGCCGTTTTCGGCCCGATGGAAGAGCCTGGGACTAGTTGGCACACGACAAGTTGTCGATCACGTCCGCACAGCCGCTGAGCAGGCCGGACTAGCCGCCCCGCTCGCGGCGGGCCTTCATCGCCGCGAGCTGCTCGTCGATGTCGCGGAGCCGCTTCTGGTACGCGGCTTCCTGCTCCTCGGTGAACGGCTTCGGAGGAGGCAGCCCGAGGGCCGCGCACAGTTCTTCGGAAACACTCATCGACCGATCGGAACTGGTGTTTTCGTCTGCCGTTCGGGTCACCTCAATCAATGACGGTGAGCGGGACGTCGTGGCCGCCATAAGCCTCGGGGACCGTGGTGACTATCGCGCCTTCCATGACCAGCGCTTCACGCAGAACGTGCCCGACCATCGGCGGACCGATCAGCACCCGGTGCATCGGATGGTGCTCCAACCGTGGTCGGGCCAGATTTCCGGCCTCGATCGCGGCATGGATCCCGAGTGGCACCTCGATGACGCTGCGGCGAAACAGCATGTGTTCCCACATCGACACGGTTGCTTTGAGGACCGCCTGCGCCTCGAGGACAGCATTGGTCGGGACGGCCAGATTGAAATCGCCGGCCTCCCCGTCGGACAGCATGCGCATCATCTGCGGATGACCCTGGAAGAGCTCCACCAGCGCCGACGCGTCGAGGATGCGGGGGTGGCGCGAGATCATGCGGCACCCTGCCTGCGGCGAGCCCGCCATTCCTCGACCTGCCTGTCGCCGTCGTCGAGCCACTTCTGATAGGCGGCTTCCTCCTCCTCGGTGAACGGTTTCGGACGGGGCAGGCCGAGGAAGGCGCACAGCTCCTCAGCAACGCTCATCTGCTGGTCAGTTTCGATGAATTCGTCTGCCATGGCGCCGACCGTAGCGCCCGCCCGGACACGGAAGGAAGAGCGCACGACTAGTTGGCACACGACAGGGTGAAAACGGGCTCAGTCCAGCTCGATCTCGACCAGTGGGCTGCCCTCCAGCCACGACTCCAGGCTGCCGGCCCAGCTCAGGCCCGGCACGATCTCGCCGAACACCCGGGCGCGCTCCTGCGGATCGGTCACCGGGCGAGCGCGGGCGGCCAGGTCGCGGCCGGCCAGGTGCAGGGTGAACGCGGGATGGGCGAGCAGGTTCGCATACCAGTCGCGGCTGCCGGGGCTGCCGGTCAGCCAGTAGCGGCCGCCCGCCAGATACCGCCACGTCTCGATCCGCCGCGGCTGGCCACTGCGCCGGCCGATGGTGGTGATGTCCACGGTCTGCTGCTGGTCCAGGGCCTCGCGCACCTCGTCCGTCATGGTCATCCGGCCATCGTGCAACCTCAACCGGACTTCACCTCAAGCCGGCGACGCGGGGCCAGGGTCCCTGGCCGGCCCGAGGGTGGCCGTAAGCGGATCGTAAGCCGACCGGGCTGGTGGCCGCCGGCGACCGCCGGTTGACTCGAGTTGTGATTCGCCCTCTCCTCAGCAAGCCTGCCACCTGGATCGTCGTCGCGGTGCTCGGCGCCGGGGGCGCCGGCGCGCTCTACTGGTTCCAGCCCTGGCGACTGTTCACCGACACGGTCGCGACGGACGTCCTGTCGGTCGTACCGTCCGCGGCGCCGCAGCCATCCGGCGGTTCCGGCACCCGTCCCGCCGTTCCGGCCTCGCCGGCGGTGATCGCTCAAGGTTCCTTCGTGACACAGGAGCACGACACCAGCGGCAGTGCCCGGATGGTGCGCAACCCGGACGGCAGCCATCAGTTGGAGATCGCCGGACTGGACACCAGCGACGGTCCCGACCTGCGGGTGTGGCTGTCCGACCAGAAGGTACGCACCGGAACCGCCGGCTGGCGGGTCTTCGACGACGGCGAGTACGCCGAGCTGGGCAAGCTCAAGGGCAACCATGGTGATCAGGTGTTCCGCCTCGCCCCCGGAGTGGACCCGGCGGCATTTCAGAGCGTCAGTATCTGGTGCAAGCGGTTCGCCGTCTCGTTCGGCGCCGCTCCCTTGGAACCTCGGCCCGCCGGGGCGGCGTGAGGTCAGTGACCGGCCGGGCCCGCGGTGCTCGTCGCGGACGGCGGGTTCCGGCGCTCCGCTGTGGCCCACATCCACGAGGCGAACCCGGCAGCCATGGCGAGCATGGTCAGCACCCCTCGGGGCGAGAAGATGTGGCTGTCGAGGAAGGACCAACCGGCGGCGAGGAGGACCAGCGTGCCGGGCAGCACCCGGAGGCCGTACCCGCTGCTGAGCGTGATCGCCGCGGCCAGCGTGGCGACGAGGAACGCGGACACGCCGACGGTCCCGAGCCCGTTCGCCGTCCGGTAGAGCGCCAGCACCAGTCGTCGCAGCTCGGCCGGGTCGCCGTCCTGCCCGGCGACGGTGCCTGCGGCGATCCCGGCCACCGCGTCCAGACCGGTGTACCCGACGGCGTAGACCGCCACGCCGATCCACGCGAGCACCCGGGTCACCCGGGGCAGGCCGGCCCGGGGCTGCTCCCGTAACAGCACCAGGAACCCCAATCCGAGCAGCGGGAAAACCGGCAGGAGGGCGATGTGCAGCCACACCCATCGATGGGCCGTCGCGGCTGACAGCCCGCCTGGATGGACGAGCCCGGCGAGGGCCAGCAGCAGCGGACCCAGCAGGACGAGCACCAGCGTCCACGCCGGTCCCGAACGGATCCGGCGGCGGTCACGGTTCGAGTTGATCATGGTGTCCCCGGGTGGTCAGCAGGAGATTCGTGCCGCGAGGGCCGCGGCGGCTTCCCCTCGGTACGGAATCGTCCTCGGGCCGGCCGGGTTCCGGAGGCAGCCGTAAGGGATACGTAACGTCGGCGCGCGGACGTCACGCGGGCGCGGAGGAAGCGCGGACCACCAGCTGGCACGGGACCGCATGCACGCCGGGGGTGTGACCGCTTTCGATTGCCTGCAGCAGCAGCCGGCCGGCGCGGTGGCCGACCTCGCGCAGGTTCAGGTCGACGCTGGTCAGCGGAGGGCGGCACTCCTCGGCCACCGGGGCCCAGTTGTCCACGCCGACGATCGCCACGTCCTCGGGCACCCGGCGGCCGGCCTCGCGCAGGCCGTCGGCCACCCCGCGGGCGATCGTGTCGCTGCCGCAGAAGACCGCGTCGACGTCCGGGTGTTCGCGGGTCAGCGCGGCCGCGGCGAACCGGCCCCACACCTCGCTCCACCCGCCGTACCAGGGTTCGCCGACCAGGGACAGGCCCGCCGCGGCCAGGGACTCGTGCACGCCGGCGACCCGGGCGATCGCCGAGGCGTGACCGTGCGGCCCGGTCACGTGCGCGATCCGGCGGCGTCCGGTCCGTACCAGATGGTCGATCGCCATCACCGCGCCGCCGGCCTCGTCGGTGACCACCGAACAGTCCGCGTCGTCCGCGGAGCGGGCGAAGGCGTAGACGACCGGGACCGGCGCGCGCTGCAGGACCAGCGGCGGTCTCGCCTCGGCGCGCCGGCCGGCCACGATGATGCCGTCGACCCGGCGGCTGAGCAGGCTGCGGACGTAGTGCTGTTCGCGGATCGGGTCGTCGCGGGTGTCGCAGACGAACGCCAGGGTCTCGGCCCAGCCCAGCGCGTCCTCGGCGCCGTGCAGGATCGGCAGGCTGAACCGGCCGTGGTGGTCGGTCATGATCAGGCCGACGGTGAACGTGCGGCCGGTGAGCAGGCTCGTCGCCACCGAGCTCGGGATGAACCCGAGCTGCTCCGCGGCGGCCTGGACCCGGGCGCGGGTCTCGTCGCGCAGCTGTCCGCGATCGTTCAGCGCCTTGGACGCCGTCCCGATCGAGACGCCGGCGAGGCGGGCGACGTCGGCGATCCCGGCGCGGCGTGAGGTTTTCCCTGGCACGGCCACACGCTACCGGCGGAAACCCTTTTCCTCAATGCCTTCCATTGACCACTGTGCATAGTCCTCGTAACCTGGCGGAAACCGCCGTCCCCCGCTCGGCAAACTTTTTCCTTTCTCCCTGGAGATGACCCTCGATGAGACCCTCCCGGCTCCTCGCCGTGACAGCCGCCGCCGGGCTGCTCACGGCGCTGCCCGCGCTCCCGGCCTCGGCCGCCGGCCCGGCAGCCGACGACCTGGTCGTCGTATACGACTTCGACCACGACGACCTGACCGGCGTCATCACCGACACGTCCGGTCACGGCCTGAACGGCACCCTGGTCAACGGCTCCACCGCCACCCTGACCGACGGCGCCCTGCACCTGCCCGGTGGCGCGGCGAACTCGACCGGCGCCTACGTCTCGCTCCCCCGCGGCGTCCTGGCCGGCCGCACCGATCTGACCGTTTCGGTACGCGCCAAGTGGGACGGCACCACCGCACCCTGGCAGTGGATCTACGCGCTCGGCAAGGACACCGGCCGCTACCTGTTCAGCACCCCGTACAACGGTGACGGGCTGCTGCGCACCGCGGTGACCACCGGTGGCGGCGGGGCGGAGGCCCAGGTCACCGGCTCGGCCCCGCTCCCGGCGAACGTGTGGAAGACCCTCACCGTCACCCTGGACACCAGCGCCGACCGGCTCACCACGTACCTGGACGGTGTCGCGGTCTCCAGCGCGCCGACGACGGTCAGCGCCGCCGACCTGCTCGACGCGGCGACCACGACCAGCGGGTTCATCGGCAAGTCGTTCTACGCCGACCCGCTCTTCGACGGCGCGGTCGACGACTTCCGGGTCTACGCCCGTGCGCTCACCGCGGAGCAGGTCGCGGCTCTCCACCCGGGCGGGCTGCCCACGCTCACCGGTCTGGCCCAGACCGCTTTTGACGTACGAACGACGATCGGCACCGCCCCGGCGCTGCCGGCCACCGTCCGCGGCACGTTCGACGACGGCTACGCCCGCGACGTCCCGCTCACCTGGCCCGCGGTCGACCCCGCCCAGTACGCCCAGCGCGGCGTGTTCGACGTGACCGGCGAAGCCGGGGGCACCACGGTCACCGCCACCGTGACCGTGATCCGCGAGGGTGAGCTCACCGTCGACCTGGCGCAGTCCACCGGCGCGTTCCACGGCGGCGCGTCCGGCTCGCTCTACGGCCTGTACGGCGACGGCGTACCCACCAACAACCTGATCGAGGGCATGCACCTGCGCACCGTCGCCACCAAGGCGCAGGACGGCCCGCAGCACCCGGGCGCCGACGCCCTCGAGGTGGTCAAGCCCTTGGCGGACAGCACCGGCGGCGACACCTACATCTACATGACCGATATTCATCGTGGCTTCCCGTACCAGTGGCCGGGCAGCACCCCGGCCGAGAAGCTGGCGACCTACAAGCAGAAGATCGCCCTGCAGGTCGACCAGGTGCTGACCCTCGAGCCGAAGTACCAGCAGCACGTGGTGTTCGTGCCGTTCAACGAGCCCGAGGGCAACATGTTCGGCACCGGCGAGTGGAGTTACCACGGGGTGAGCTGGCTCGACGACCCGGCCGACTACTTCGCCGCGTGGGACGACGTCTACCGGATCATCAAGCAGCGGATGCCGGCCGCGCGGATCGCCGGTCCGAACACCAGCATCCTGTTCACCCAGGTCAAGGGCTTCCTGCAGCACACCGTCACGGCGGGGACGGTGCCGGACGTGATGACCTGGCACGAGCTGAGCCACCCGGAGAAGGTGCGCCAGAGCGTCGCCCAGTACCGCGAGTGGGAAGCCGCCATCCTCGGCAGGCAACTGCCGATCAACATCAATGAGTACGCGTTCAACTACCACACCAGCGTCCCCGGCCAGATGATCCAGTGGATCTCGGCGATCGAGGAGTCCAAGGTCGACGCGGACATCGCGTACTGGAACATCGACGGGAACATCTCGGACTCCGCGGTGCAGGCCAACCGGGGCAACGGGCAGTGGTGGCTGTTCAACGCGTACGGCTCGATGACCGGGAACACCGTGCGGGTCACGCCGCCGTACCCGGGCCAGAACTACACGCTGCAGGGCGTCGCCACGCTCGACCGGGCCAGGAAACAGGCGCGGGCGATCGTCGGCGGGGCGACCAGCGCCGGGTACCTCCGGTTCGACAACATTCCGCGATCGGTGTTCGGCGCGACCGTGCACGCCACGATCCGGGAGATTCCGTGGACCGGGCAGGTGGGCGATTCCGCGCAGCCCCGGCTGCTGGCCGAGACCGATTATCGGGTACGGGACAACGGCGTCGCCGTGGAGTTCGACGGCACGCGACTGCCGAAACTGACCGACTCCTCGGCGTACGAAATCGTGCTCTCACCGGGCCCGGACCGGCAGCGAGCCGGCGCCGTTCCGACCACCTGGAGCGGGTCCTTCGAGGCCGAGAACGCGACCTACACCGGCAGCGGATACAGCAGGAACGGCCCGGAAGGCTCCACCGCTGACGTGTCGAAGTTCTACACCTCGGGCGGTTACGACGTCGGCGGGCTGCGCACCGGCAGTGACGGCGTGCTCGACTTCACCGTGGACGTCCCCACCGACGGCACCTACGACCTGAGCGTGTTCGCCAACGCGCTCAACACCTACGACCTGGTGAAGGAGCAGGGCCCGACGAACGTGTTCCTGCGCGTCGACGGCACTGCTGAGCAGGAGATCTACCTGCCACTCGGCTACAAGTGGGTGGTCTGGGACCACGCGGACACCACCGTCGCGCTGACCGCCGGCCGGCACACCGTCTCCCTCGCCGCGAAGAGCCTGGACGGCACGAAGCTCACCAAGGGTGACGCCATCCTGGACCGGATCACCCTGGCGCTGCCGAACCCGGCCGCCGCGACAGCGGTCTATCCGGCCGCACAGGCCGACCTGACGAACGCCGGTCCGGCGAAGAACGGCGTCACGTTGCGGCGCGGCGGCTCGGCGACCTTCTGGGTCTATTCGAAAGCCGACGCGGAATCGACCCTCGACGCCCGGGTCCGCTCCGGTGCGGCGACGGTGACCGTCAATGGCATCGCGGTGGCCGCCAAGGCCGCGGTGTCGCTCTCCGGCGGCGTCAACAAGGTGGTGGTGACCGCGACGAAGAACGGCACGAGAATCGACCGGCTCACCGTCCGATCGTCGGCGCATCTGCCGACGACCGTGCTGGAGGCCGAGGCGGCGACCCGGACCGGCAGCGCGGCCGTGACGGCGAAGTCCCTGGCCAGCGGCGGCGCGGCGGTCACCGGCATCGGCGACGGCCCGGCCAACACGCTGACCTTCGCGGTCACCGCGGCGAAGGCGGGCACCTACGCGCTGCGGATCCGGTACTCGAACCCGGAGCAGGCCGAGGCCACCCACTACAACCCGGATCCCCTGGCGCGGCACGCCGACCTCACGGTCAACGGCGGCACGGCCAAGCGGGTGCTCTTCCCGCACAGTTTCCACGACAACAACTTCTGGGAGCTGACCGTGCCGGTGACGCTGCGCGCGGGCGTCAACCGGGTCGGGTTCTCCTCCGCCGAGCTGCCCAACTTCGACGGTGCGACCTACGCCTCGGACACCTGGCCGGGCGTGCTGCTGCGCTCCGCCTGGGCACCCGTGCTCGACAAGGTGACCGTCACGCCGTACAGCAAAACTCTGCCGCAATGACCCGGGACGGCCCGGCGCGTTCACGCCGGGCCGTCCTAATCGTTGTCGGTCCGGAGCACCGCGAAGACCAGCTCGTCCTCCCACACTCCCTTGCGCAGCCGGCTCTGCACGAAGTGCGCCTCCTGGCGCAGCCCGAGCCGGCGCAACAGTGCCGCCGAGGCGGTGTTGCCACCGGCGCAGCGGCCGATGATCCGGCGCAGCCCGAAGTGCTCGAACCCGAGGCGCAGCATCTCCCGCGCGGCCTCGGCGGCCAGGCCCCGGCCCTGATACCGCGGGTCGAGGATGAACCCGATCTCGCCGGTGCTGTCCGCCCGGCTCACCCAGACCAGCTCCACGTGCCCGATCACCCGGCCGCCGGACGCCTCGACCACCGCCAGGCTCAGGCAGTCGCCCTCGGCGGCCAGGGTGATCTCGCCGGCCATCTGGTCGACGACCGCGACCACCTCGGCGCGGTCGCGCGGCTCCCAGCGCATGAACCGGGCCACCGCCGGCTCGCGCTGATACGACCACACGTCGTCGACGTCGGTAGCGGTGAACGGGCGCAGCAGCAGCCGCTCGGTGCGGATCAGCACGTTACTTGGCCGCGAGGACGTCCACGATGAAGCGCAGCGTGCCGCCGACGCCGTTGCTCGGGTTGTCGCCGTAGGCCAGGTCGGCCGGGATGTCGAGCTGGACCCGGCTGCCCACCGTCACGCCGACCAGACCCTGGTCCCAGCCCTTGATCACCTGGCCGCCGCCGACCGCGAAGTCGAAGGTCTGCGAACGCTTCCAGGACGAGTCGAACTCCTTGCCGTCGGCGTACTTGACGCCCACGTAGTTCACCGTGGCGGTCTGGCCGGCCTGCACGGCCGCGCCCTTGCCCGTGATCAGCGGGGTGACCACGAGCTTGGTCACGGTGCCCTTGCCCGCTTTGGCGACCGGCTTCTTCGACAGCGCCGGGTCGGCGCCCGCCGGGACCGGCGGGAACGCGGCCGCGGGCGCCTCGGTGGTGGCCTCCGCCGCGGCGGGGGCCGAGGTCCCGCCGGCCGCGGTCGGGGTCGACGCCTCGTCGTCGCCGCCGCGGACCGCGAGCACCACCACGATCGCGAGCACGGCGATCACGGCGGCGGCCGCACCCGCGACGGTCAAGGTCTGCCGGCGTTTGGCCGCGGCGGCGGCCCGCCGCTTCGCGGCCTTGGCGGCGGCACGTTTCTCGGCTTTGGACGAAAGGGCCGGGCGCTGCCGGGCCGTCACGCGATCAGTCACCGGGCCACCGTACGGCAACCGTCTGTGCCCCGGCTGCCGGTCAGGTCCCGGTTCCCTCCCGGTCCACGCCGGCCCGTGACCCGCTCTCCCTCGCGACCCACACCCTGGTGGCGGTCACCGTGAGACCGTGCGGTCCCCGGCTGGTGCCCAGGGGTCCCTCACACCCGGCGAGACACCCCTGGGCGCCAGCCGGGACCGGAACAGGGACGTCGCCGTCCGTGCGGCCGGGTGCTGACCCGGCGGGTGGCGTCCCACCATCCGCGCGACCGGTGTGGTGATATCGCCAGTGGACTGTTTGTGCAGGTCACTGGCGATAGCAACGTTGGCGCAACGCGGTCGGGCACCTATCGTGAGCACGACCGCACGGCGCGAAGGGCGACGGGGGAAACACGATGGGTACGCAGCATCACCACCACACCCGCTGGGAGCAGCTCAAGCACCGGCTCACCCCGCACTCGCACGACGCCGCCGACAAAATCGACCCCGCGCTCGAGTCGTCCCGGGCCGGGATGCGCACGCTGTGGATCTCGCTGGTCGTGCTCGGCGCGACCGCCCTGCTGCAGGCGGTCATCGTGTCGTGGTCCGGCTCGGTGGCGCTGCTCGGCGACACGCTGCACAACCTCGCCGACGCGCTCACCGCCGTACCCCTGGGCATCGCGTTCTGGTTCGGGCGGCGGGCCGCGACCCGGGCGTACACCTATGGTTTCGGCCGGGCCGAGGACCTGGCCGGCGTCGTGATCGTCCTGGTGATCGCGGCCTCGGCGGCGGCGTCGGCGTTCGTCGCCGTGCGGCGCCTGGCCGAGCCGCAGGCGATCACCCACCTGCCGTGGGTCCTGGCCGCCGGGGCGGTCGGTTTCGCCGGCAACGAGCTGGTGGCCCGCTATCGGATGGCGGTCGGCCGGCGGATCGGCTCGGCCGCGCTGATCGCCGACGGGCTGCACGCGCGCACCGACGGGTTCGCGTCCCTGGCCGTGGTGTTCGCCGCGGCCGGGGCGGCGCTCGGCTGGCGCTGGGCCGACCCGGTGGTCGGCCTGATCATCACGGTGGCGATCCTGGTCGTGCTCAAGGACGCGGCGCGCGAGGTGTACCGGCGGCTGATGGACCGGGTCGACCCGGAGCTGGTCGACCGGGCCGAGCGGGAGCTGCGGCTGATCCCCGGCGTGCGCGACGTGTCCGGGCTGCGGATGCGCTGGGTCGGGCACCGGCTGCGCGCCGAGGCGTCCGTGGTGGTCGACGCGCACCTGAGCCTGCTGGCCGCGCACGAGATCGCCGCCGACGCCGAGCACCAGCTCACCCACGCCGTGCCGCGGCTGACCGAGGCGACCGTGCACGTCGACCCGGACACCCATCCGGGCGCCGGGCACCACCTGCGGATCAGCCACGCCCGGGCGACCGTCTAGAGTCCGGTTCCGTGACCGAGATCGTTCTTGCCGGGCCGGCCGATCGTACGAATGCCCTCGCGACCCTGGTCCCGGCGTTCGCCGCCGACCCGGTGCTGCGCTGGTTGTTCCCCGCCGACGACACCTACCCGGAGCACGCCACGGCGTTCTTCGGGCACCTCTTCGACACGCGCGTCCGGCGGCACGCGGTGTGGCTGGCCGAGGGCGGCGCCGCGGTGGCGATGTGGGACCCGCCCGGCGCGGACCCCGACCCGCTCGAGCTGGAACTGCCGGCCGAGGTCCGGGAGCGGGTCAGCGCCTACGACCACGCGGTGCACGGGATCATGCCGGCCGGGCCGCACTGGTATCTCGGCACTCTCGCCACCCACCCGGAGCGGACCGGCCGCCGGCTGGGGCACACCGTGATGGCCGCCGGCCTGCGCCGGGCCGCCGAGGACGGGCTGCCCGCGGTGCTGGAGACCTCGACCGAGGGCAACGTGCGGATGTACGAGCGGGCCGGCTGGACGCTCATCGCCTCGATCACCGACCCGCTACCGGTCTGGGTGCTGGCTCACGGCTTGTAGAGCATGTCGCGCACGTTCTTCTGCACCGCGACCGCGGAGTAGAGGGTGAGCACGAACGCCAGGCCGTAGAAGCCCTTCTCGTTCAGCTCCATGCCGCTGTTGAACAGGCCGACCACCAGCATCACGATCGAGATGCCGACCATCCCCCAGGACAGGGCGAGGTACAGCGCCGAGACGGCCATCCCCTCGGCCTGGTCGCGGACCGACTTCTGCAGCGAGATCGCCCCGAACAGGCCGAGGAGCAGGACCGCGGCGTAGAAGCCCTTCTCGCTCTTGGTCATCTCGGCGTTGAACAGCCCGACGCCGAACGCGATCACCCCGACCGCCAGGGCCGCCCAGGAGGCGCCGATGAAGGCGGGCGTGGGCCTGAGCGGTTGCGGCGGCGGCGAGGGCGGCGGCTGGTAGGTCATGATTTACCGCACATTATCAGGACGGGCGGTAAATATCCGGCTCCAGGTAGATCACCTTGGCGGTCGGCACCGCGGCACGGACCCGGGCCTCGGCGTCGTCGATGGTCGCCGCGATGTCCCGGCCCTCGTCGTGTTCACCGACCGCGATTTTCGCGGCCAGCAGCAGTTCCTCCGGGCCCAGGTGCATGGTGCGCAGGTGGATCACCCGCTGCACGCCGGGCGAGGCGAGCAGCGCCTTCTCGATCGCGGTCAGCTGCTCGGGCACCGCCGACTCGCCGATGATCAGGCTCTTCGTCTCGATCGCCAGGATCACCGCGATGCTGACCAGCAGCAGGCCGATCAGCAGGGTGGCGATGCCGTCGTAGACGCCGTTGCCGGTGAGCACGCTCAGGCCGACGCCGAGCAGGGCGAACAGCAGGCCGATCAGGGCGCCGCTGTCCTCGAGCAGGATGACCGGCAGCTCCGGGTTGCGGGTCCGGATGATGAAGCGGAACCAGCTGCGCTTGCCGCGGACCCGGTTCGCCTCGCCGACCGCGGTCCGCAGGGCGTAGCCCTCCAGCACCGCGGCGATCAGCAGCACGGCGACCGCCACCAGCGGCGATTCCAGCTCGTGCGGGTCGATGACCTTGTGGTAGCCCTCGTAGACCGCGTACAGGCCACCCAGGCTGAACAGGACGATCGCCACGATGAACGCGTAGACGTAGCGTTCCCGGGCGTAGCCGAACGGGTGCAGCGCCGACGCCGGCCGCTTGGCCCGGCGCCCGCCGACCAGCAGCAGGACCTGATTGGTGGAGTCCGCCACCGAGTGCACACCCTCGGCGAGCATGGAGGCCGATCCGGTGATGGCCGCGGCGACGAATTTCGAGACGCCGATCGCGAGGTTCGCGCTCAGCGCCGTCACCACGGCCTTGGTACTGCCTTCGGTTGCCATTGTTTCCTTTTCTCAAGATGAAGATCCATCATGCCAGCAAGATCAAATTACGCGTACGGCATGACCGCGCCCTTTACGGGACATCCCGGATGTGATCTTCCCTCGGATTTCGGCAGTATCGGCGGGAAGTCCGGTTCTACGGGAAGGCCCTGTGATGCGAATCCTGCGCCCCGTCGCCACCCTGTCCGCCGCGCTGCTGCTGCTGGCGGCGTGCGGCTCCAGCCCGAGCACCCCGGCCGCCGCGCCGGTCACCTCGAACCCGCACTCCGGTCATACCGCGACCTCGGCGCCACCCCCGACGCCGCTGCGCACCGGCGAGCGTTTCGTCGACCTCGCACTGCCGCAGGCGTACACCCCGCAGGCCCCGAACGGCGGCACCGACGACTACCGCTGCTTCCTGGTCGACCCGGGACTGACCGAGGACGCCTACCTGACCGGCAGCCAGTTCCAGCCGCAGAACGCCGCGATCGTGCACCACGCGATCTTCTACCGGCTCGACCCGCAGCAGGCCACCGAGGCCGCCGCGGTCGACGCGCAGACCCCCGGCGAGGGCTGGACCTGCTTCGGCGACGCCGGGGTCGAGGGGCAGACCGCCTGGGTGGCACACTGGGCGCCGGGCGCCGGCGAGACCCTGATGCCGGCCGGTTCCGGCTTCACCATGCCGCCCGGCAGCAAACTGGTCATGCAGGTGCACTACAACCTGCTGGAGACCGGCGCGGCCGGGCAGACCGACCAGTCCGGCATCCAGCTGCGGGTCGCGGCCGGCAGCACCCCGCTCACCAAGCTGTCCACCGCGCTGTTCCCGGCCCCGATCGAGCTGCCCTGCGCGGCCGGCGAGAGCGGTCCGCTCTGCGACCGGGACGCCGCGGTCGCCGACGTCGCCGACGTCGCCAAGCGTTTCGGCGAGGAGCAGGAGAAGCACCTGATCGAGGGCTGCAGCGCCGGCAAGATCACCCCCGGGGACACCCAGCACTGCGACCAGCCGGTCGAGGGCGCCGCCACCATCTACATGGCGGCCGGCCACATGCACCTGCTGGGCCGCTCCATCAAGATCGAGCTGAACCCCGGCAGGCCCGGCGCGCAGACCATCCTGGACGTTCCGCAGTACAACTTCGACAACCAGGCGCTGGTCCCGCTCCCGAAGCCGATCCAGGTCAAGGCCGGCGACACCGTCCGGGTCACCTGCACGCACGACGCCAAGCTCCGCAAGATGCTGCCCCAGCTGCAGAAACTGCCTCCGCGCTACGTCGTCTGGGGCGAGGGCACCAGCGACGAGATGTGCCTCGGCATCCTGGTCACCGCCCGGCCCGCTTGACCCACAACCCCTTTCCGGTACGCCGGTGGCCGCGCCCCGCGACCACCGGCGTCCACCAAAGTTTCCGCAATATCTTGGCCCGCGGGGGTACTCAGCAAGTTGTCGAGTGCCTATAGTCAAGCGTATGCCAACCAAACGCCTCACATTGATGGGCACCCATGAGATCAAGGTGCGCCTCGGCGGCGAGCTCAGCCGTCAGCGGGTGAACCAGCTGACCGCCAAGGCGCACTTCCCCAAACCGATCGCCGAGCTGGTGCAGGGCCGGGTCTGGCTCGCCGAGGACATCGAGGACTGGATCAGCACGTACCGCACCCGCCCCCGCGTTCCTTAGCCGAAGGCGGCCAGATGGCGGGATCGGGCGGCGGTCAGGTGCTCGCGCATCGCCGTTTCCGCGGTGTCCGGCTCGCCCGCGCTGATCGCCGCGGCGACCCGTTCGTGCTCGCGGTGGGTGGTGCCGACCTCCGCGTACGGGAAGTACAACCGGTGGATGTGCAGGTGAGCGTGCAGCCGGGTGATCGCGTCGCGGAGCAGCGGGTTCGCCGCGGTGACTGCGACCAGGTCGTGGAATCGGGCGTCGGCCGCGGTGAAGGCGGCGTGCGAGTGCGGGGCGCTCACCTCGTACGCAACGGTCGCCTCAGCCACCAGCGACGCCCGCGCCGCAGCGTCTCCCCGGCTCGCCGCCCACCGGGCGGCGGCCGGCTCCAGCACCAGCCGCATGTCGAACATGTCGTGGAACTCGGCCCGGGTCAGCAGCGGGCTGACCGTATAGCCGGCGAGCGGCCGCTTGCGCAGCAGCCCTTCGGCCTCGAGCCGCGCGAGCGCCTCCCGCACCGGCGTCGGCGAGACGTCCAGCTCCCGGGCGAGCGCGTCGATGTTGACCCGAGCCTCCGGCTCCAGCCAATGCTCCAGGATCAGCCCCTTTAACGACTCATGAACATCGTCGCTGAGCACGGAGCGCCTGATCGGCCCGGACATCGGCCTTCCCTTCCGCCTGGGTGAACAATCCCCCGAATCCTATAGGATCCATTCACGGCCGCGTCCCTGCGGTCTACGCTCAGTGCATGGAGCAGGACGAGACAGCACCCATCGCCGACATCCTGCGCGCCCGCGGCATCCCGGTGACCGCGGAGGGCATGGCCCGGGCCGGCGACCGGCTGCGCGCGGCCGACGAACGCCGCGACCACGCCGCCCGCGCCGCACTCCTGGCCAGCCTCCGCACCGGCGTCTCCACCGCGTGACCGCCGCACACTGATCATCCGATGCCGATGTGATCACCCGGCCCATTCACCCGGCTGGATCCGGCTGCGACGATGCCCGGCATGCGCTCACCGTCGAACGCCCCGAACGCCCGAAAGCCGTGGCGATGGATCGCCGTCGCCTCCATGACCGCGGCGACCGCGGTAGCCGGGATCGGCATCGCCTCCGCGGCGACCACCACCGCGGCCGCACCGCCGGCGGTCCGGTTCACCAAGATTTACTACAACTCGCCGGGCGCTGACACCCGGAGCAAGGCCAGTCTCAACGCCGAATACGCGCAGATCACCAACAAGAGCGCCCGCGCCGTGTCCCTGAGCGGCTGGACCGTCCGCGACGCCTCCCACCACGTCTTCACGCTGTCCGGCACCCTTGCCGCCGGAAAGACCCTGACCGTCCATACCGGCAAGGGCGTCAACGGCCGGCCCGCTCGACATCGGTACTGGCAGTCCGGCAACTACATCTGGAACAACACCGGCGACACCGCCACTCTGCGCACCGGCAACGGCACCACCGTCCACACCTGCACGTGGGGCAGAACGGGCTCGGTGACCACCTGCACCCCAGCCACCCCGGCCACGTCCAAGCCGACCCCGGCTCCGGCCACGTCTGCGGCGCCGGTACCCACCCCCTCCAGCACGAGGCCGACAGATCCCAGCCCGACGCCGCCGCCGGTCGAAGAGTCCGAACCCGGCACGGGCGGGCAGTGACGACCCGACCCCTCAGCGCCAGCCGGACCGGACGGATGTCTCCGCCCCTGCATGACACCGCTGAGCACCAGCCAGACCGACCCGGCTGGGCGTGAGCGGTGCCTCCACCTCCGAATGACACCCCTGAACACCAGCCAGACCGACCCCAATGCCACTTAGCTTAAGTTGATCTTGGTGGGTGGCTGGAGTGGGAACAGTCGGATCGTGACCGAAGACATGGCCCGCCGCGCTCTAACCAAGGTGGACGCGGCGCTCGCCTGAGCTGTCGGTACAGACGTAGTTGCGGCTGTCGCTGCCAGACGCCCTGCCGTCCGGCTCGACGCCCGTACACCGCTATACCGGCCCGCCGAGATCGCATAGCATCCACACAGAGCGATCATGTACGCAGTTCGTAGCGGTTGCTCATGGCGGCAACTGCCGATGGATCTCCCACCCTGGCAGACTCGCTTCTACCTCGGTTGCAGGGTGGCGGTCATGTGGTCGGCGGGCTCGCCCAAGCCGAAGGAGACGATCAGCCAGGATTGGTCGGTGAACCACAGCATCACCCGCGGCATGTGCTCCACCGGCGGGGCAGCTACGGCTGCGACCGCACCGGGGCGCAGCTCGAAGACCGGCAGCACCGAGCCGGAGAACCCGCTGCGTTCGTCGGGATCCTGCGTGTTTGAGACGAGCTTCCACAGCGACGTGCCGAGGGAGACGCCGATGCGCAGCAGTTGCCGCAGTGGCTGCCCGGGTGTGTAGTGCGATCCGGACGCCGGTATCGGGTCGGCGAATACGGTCACTCGTTGATCGGTGCAGGCGATCCAGGCGGGACGATGGCCGTAGTCCATGGTCGCGTGCTCGTTGAGCACGTCGAGCAGGCGCCCGGCTTCGCTGTTCTTGACGCCGCAGAAGATGTGCCCGTACCGGCGGGCGAGCTGCGCTTTCCCGATCAGGGTGGACGGGTCGTAGTCCTGCTGCGGGATGCCGAGCGCGGTCGCGAACACCGCCCAGCCGCCCCCCTTCTCCCGGGCCGCCTTGGTGAACCCGGCGAATGGGTTGAGAGTGTTCAGGACGTCACCGCTGGTCGGAGGCGGCTCCTCCAGACCCGGTGAACGCAGCAGCAGGCTGTGCGTGAGCAGTCGCTCGCCCGGCCGCAGCATGGCCCGGATCGCCTGGCCGGCCCGGCGGTGGTCGTCGGTCAGCGCCGCCATGTTCGCTGCGTCCGTCATCGGTGTTCCTTCACAGATCGGGTCGGGTTATGGCCCGGTCCAACCGGGTCCGGGCACCTTACGGAAGGTACCCGCGCACCTTCTTGACGGTTTCCTCAACTTTGTCGACGTACGGGTCGGCGGTTTCTTCGACCCTGGCCAGGTACGGGTCGGCCTTGTCGGCGAGCGGGTCCACATACTCGCTGATCTTCTGACGCATCGGATCGTCGTTGCCGTCCACGCCGCTGCGGTGGTCGTCGAACTCGCCGGCCGCGACGTGCACGCCGTACTCGAAGAGTTCGCCACCCATGGTGGTGAACGCGCCGAACTTCGAGTGGTTCAGGCCGGTGAGGTCTCCGATCAGGCCGCTGACCTGTTTCTTGATCAGTTTGGCGGCGAACTTCTCCATGAAGCTTCCCGCCTTCAGTTCGTGGTAGACCTTGCGGAACTCCCAGAGCGCCTTACGCAGGTCGTTGAGATACTTGATGCAACGCGCCACGAAAACCGAGGTTGTCGCCGGCGCCGCACCGCCTAGGAAACCGACCTCCGACGCGCCCAGGGTCTCCGGGGCGAGGATCTGCGCGACGACCCATTCGACGAGCAGCCACTCGACGAGCTCGCGGATTGTGTCTTTGAACAGTTCCTCGTACGCCGCCAACAGCTCGGCGATCTGCTGCAGCGTCCGGGCGGTTTCCCGCATCCGCACGGCGAGGTCGCGCAGCTGCTGTTCGGTCTCGGCGAGGCTGTTCTGCGCTGCCCCGGCAGTCTCACCCTTCCATTGCGCGGCGAGCGCTTGGCGCTGCTCGGCCAGATCGCCGGCGACCCGCTCCACCTCGGCCGCCGCCGCGTTCCAGGCCTTCGTCTTTTCCTGCAACTGCTCCGGATCACCGATGGCCATCTCGAAGATCTCGATCAGCGGCTGCACGAACGGCCACAGGATCGCGTCCATGACGTTGTTGACCGCGTTCATCAGCCCATTGGCGCGCTGCAGGACACCGCCGGCAGCTTCGGCTCCGCTGACCACGCTGGTGGCGGTACCGTCACTCACAGGATCTTCCCGAACTGTTCGGCGTGCTGGATGTCGGTGCTCCGATAGGATTCCGCGTTAGCAGTCAGCAGGGCTGCGGCCCGGTCAAGCAGGGCAGCTCCTTCGCTGATCTCTTGGATCGCTTCCTGCAGGTGCTGCTGGTAGCCGTCGTTGAGGCCGACCAGCGTGCCGATCTGACCGTAGGCGTCGCTGGTCACCGCACCGCCCTGCAGTGTGGCCACCAGCGCCTGCAGTGCCTGACCGTCAGCACGCAGCGCGTTGGCCACCTCGTCCAACCCGTCCGGCGCGACCTCGAAGCCCACTACCGGCCGCCCGTCTCGCGGGTGAATTCCTGCAGCGTGGCGCGGGCACCGTCCAGGACCTGCTCATCCGGGGTGTCGTAGTCGCTGAGCCGCGCGGCGAGGTTCACACGGTCTCCGACGATGGGCTGCAGGGCCGCGCTCAGTGCCGCTGCCCCGTCGCCAGCGGCCCGGCGGATCGTCGCGACGATCGTCTCCGCGAGATCTTCCGGTGGCATCCGATACGCGGTCCGGCTCAGCTGCAACGACCGGATCATCCCGGACGGCGCCACCACGGCACGTACCTCACCGCCGGGTGATTCGGCCTCGCCACTGATCGCCGAAAGCTCGTCCCGCATGTCGTTGACCTTCTCGAGCCGAGACATGGTGTCGCGCACTGTTCGCGCCAGCCAGTCGCTCGGAACCTCACGCTCCATCGTGTTCCTCCCCCGTGTGACCCGTCCGGCGGGCCGCTCAACATCGTAAGCCGTGTCGGGGGGTGACGCCGGTCCGGCGACCACTTGCCAGCTGGCGCAAAGTGTGGAGTGGGTCGACCGAAAGGCTCGCCACGAGCCTTTGCTGCTGGCATCTGTTCGGCGCGGGCTGCCACGGCGTTCAACGTCTCCGTTCGGCCTGGGCTCGCAGCGTGCTGGCGGCCCATCAGCCCGGAAGAAGCGCTGGGCATGGTAGGCGGAGCCAGGCAGGTGTGGTGGGACGATCGAGCACCACCACGCGGCTTGCCACCGGACTACGAGGTCGGCGTAGACAGTCGTTCTCGGACCGTCTTCGCAGGCCGGGCTGCGGCTCACCGATCAGGCGGCGACCGCCGGTGGAAGGCTGTACCGCTGTCTCTCCTCGGCCGTGAGTCTCCGTGCGGCTGTGACCTCAAGTTCTGCTGGGCGCTCGTCGACGGGAACAGTCCAGCTCAGATCCGTTCCGTCGTCCATGGTCATGACCAATTCGGTATCCCACGCGATCTCGCAGATGCCCTTGCGGCTGGGGCGTCGGATCACGCACGGTCAAACGATGGATCAACCAATGTCGTTACGTGATCCGCAGCTGTAGTTACGAGGGACCAGCACCCTCTGACGGATTGAGGATAGTCGCAGTTCGAGGCCAGATAGGATCGCCAAAGAATGGCAACAGCACCTTTGTCAACATGACGCATTCCCCTTACCGCCAGAACGTTTGGCGCCACGGAGTATGTATTAGCGCTTTCTTGTCGAGCCTTTTCGTATTTTATGAATCTGCACAAAAATGATATACCCTGCAGGGATCGCTAGAATCGACGGGAATCGGGTGGTCAGAAACCGGGTTTGTAGACCGCAGCAGATGCCGTACGTCCGCTCGGGCGGCCACGTCACACCAGCTGGTGCCCATACTCCGTGACCAGGGGTTCCAGGTCGGGCTCGCCGTAGGCAGCGACCAGTTCGCTGAAGCGGGCCGCCTTGCCCGCCCCGAACCGGCTCACGCTCACCGCATACGTCGCCGCGGACACGAAGACCGGTGGGGACTTCTTGCTGTGGAATTTGTCGGCGTACAGAACAAGGGTTTCCTCGGCGGTCTCGGGCACGTAGTCGCCGGGAGGTAGCGGCAAACCCTGCTCCCGGATGTCGGCCCTGGTCACGCCGACGCCGGTGTGACACGAACAGAAACGGCACAGCGGCTCCGGGAAGAGCCCTCCGCCTCCAGGAGCTCGTGGCCGAGCAGCCCGTGCTGGATGTAGTTCGGATAGTCGAGGGTCCCGTCGCGGCCATAGAGCCGGTACACCCCGATGTCGTGCAGCAGGCAGCCGGCGCGGACCAGGTCCGCGTTGAGTTCCGGGGTAAGGAACTGCTCGGCGATCCGGCAGACGATCTCGCAGTGCGTCCACACCAGTGCGAACGCTTCCGGGGTGGGCGCGGCCCGCTCGTGCAGCGAACGGATTTCCGAGTCCGACGGGATCCACATGGGTGTCCATGATCCCAGGCCGGTGACAGCGGGCGGACAGCGCCACCACGATCCGCTAGCGTCTCGACCGTGGTCGATGCTGCCGAGGTGCCGGAGGCGTTCGTGGCGGCCGTGCGCGAGCGGCTGCCCCGCCTCACCGCCCTGATCGCGATCGGACCGGCCGCGGAGCTGGGTCGTCTCGGCGCGCCGGAGGACAGCGGGGCGCGGGAGGACGCCGGAGCGCGCGGTGCGGTGGGCGGGCAGGCGCGGGCGCGGTTCGCGGAGCGGCTCGGGCGCTCGGCCGCCGAGCCGGTGGCCCTCGCGGCGCTGCGTCGCCTCGGCCCGCTGCCGGCCGAACGGCTGCTCGGCGCACTGGAGCTCACCGCCGCCGCGCTGGAGCTGCCGCCCCTGCCACCGGCCGCCGGCCACCCGGAGAGCACCGGCGCCATCTCCCTGGTCTCCGCCGGTCAGGACAGCACGGCGCTGACCGCCGCGACGCTCCTGGAACGCCTGTCGCCCGGCATCGCCGACGCGGCCCTCACCCTGACCCGCCACCTCGCCACCGCGATCCCGCCCGCCGACGCGGAGCAGAAGCCGCCCGACGCGGACCCTGACGCGGAGCAGAAGCCGACCGAGCCATGCCCGGAACCCGACGAGCAAGCCCTCGCCGCCGCCCACGGATCCCACTGGCTCGCGCTCGCCCTGGCCGCCTCGGCCGCCGTCACCTCCCGGGCGGAACCACCCGCCGTCGTCGACCGTCCCGCGGCGATCGCCGGGCTCGCGGTGGGTGCCGCGGCCGCGGCGTTGCGCGACGCACCGATGCCTTTCCGGTACGACGGAGCGCGCCTGGCCCGGCTCCGCCACGAGTACCTGCTCCCCCGGCACGGCTACGGCACCGTCACCGTGACGGATCCGTGGTTCGCGCTGACCGAGGCGGCGTTCCCCACCACCCCGGACTTCGGCGGGAACGGCCTGGTCACGGCACACGACGGCTACGCCGCGATCCGCACCGGCGCGACCGGCGGCCCGGTCCGGGTGCACCTGTCCGTGCTCGCCGGCCCGCCGCCCGGGGTCGAGCCGGACTGGGAGGAGGTCGTCGAGGTCAGCTGGCACGCGGGGACCGGGCGCGCCTCGGTGCTCGGCCCGGACGGTCCCGGCGACCCGCAGTTGCGGCACGCCACCCCGCCCTGGCCCGGCGACTACCGGCTGCGGGTGCACGCCCGGGGCCGCGACGACGCCGGCGACCCGGATGCCGGGGACACCGAGATGTACCGGCTGCTGGTCTGGGCCGCGCCGGCCGCCCCACCGGTCGTGCACCGGAGCACCGATCGGCTCGGGTTCCGGCTGCGCGGCGAGCCGGAGCCGGTGCGCCCGCGCCGGCCGGAGCACGCGTACCGGTGGATCCGCCGTACCGATATCGGTCTGGCAGCGACGGTGACCGTGGTGACGGCCGGGACCACCGCGGAGGTGCTGCGCGCGTTCGGCGCGGACCCGGACCGGCCGGAACCGGTCGCCGCGATCGAAGCCGACCTGGCCGCCCGCGGCGCGATCGACCCGTGGGTGGCCGTGCACGACGCCGGCGACGCGATCGTGGCCGTCGAGGTCAACGGCTATCAGGGCTCGCACGCCGCGGTGCTCAGGGCGGCCGCGGCGCACGGCCGGGTGGCCAGCATGCACTGGAACGAACGCGCGCTGACCAGGCTCTCGTTCGCCGACGGCGGGGTGCTGCTGGCCGCGTTCGAGCCGTGGGAGAACGTGACCGCCGAGCCCCGGGTGGCGGCCGCGCTGACCGGCCTGGACTTCACCGAGCCGGGACTGCGCCCGGAGAAGGGCCTGGTCGCGGTGGAACGCTTCACCGGCTGCGGCCTGACCCCGTCCATCCTCGAACAGCTCCGGACCGGAACCGGCCACCGGATCACCTGAGGCCGGCGGCGGGGAAATGCTCCCGTGACTATCTTGACCAAATGAAGAAACATCCGGACCCTTATGGGAGCGCTCCCGCGAATCACTGTCATCGATACCCAGAAAGGGGAGGCTGACCATGCGAAGAGTCCTCGTCGCGTTCTGCGCCGCCCTGCTCGCCGCCGTCGGCGCGGTCCTGGCCCTCGGGAACCCGGCGTACGCGGCCACCGGCCTGCACGTCTCCGGAACCGACATCTACGAGGCCAACGGCACCAAGTTCGTGATGCGCGGGGTCAACCACGCGCACACCTGGTACACCAGCCAGACCAGCTCGTTCGCCAACATCAAGGCGGCCGGCGCCAACACCGTCCGGGTGGTGCTCAGCGGCGGCCGCTGGACGGCGAACAGCGCCAGCGACGTGGCCAACGTGATCTCGCTGTGCAAGGCCAACAAGCTGATCTGCGTCCTCGAGGACCACGACACCACCGGGTACGGCGAGGACACCGCGGCGTACACCCTCGATCAGGCGGTCAACTACTGGATCAGCCTGAAGAGCGTCCTGGTCGGCCAGGAGGACTACATCTCGATCAACATCGGCAACGAGCCGATCGGGAACACCAACCCGGCCCAGTGGACCGCGGCCACCACCGCCGCGATCGCCAAGATGCGCGCCAACGGCTTCCAGCACCTGCTGATGATCGACGCCCCGAACTGGGGCCAGGACTGGCAGCAGGTGATGCTCGCCAACGGGCAGGCCGTGCTCGACGCGGACACCCAGAAGAACACCGTGCTGTCGATCCACATGTACGCGGTCTACTCGCAGGCCTCGACGATCACGTCGTACCTGGACACGTTCAAGTCCAAGGGCTGGCCGCTGGTGATCGGCGAGTTCGGCTGGCAGTTCGCCAGCACCGAAGTCGACGACCAGACCATCCTGGCCGAGGCCAACGCCCGCGGCCTCGGGTACCTCGGCTGGTCATGGTCGGGCAACACCGACCCGATCCTGGACATGGTGCTCAGCTTCGACGTCAACCAGAAGACCACCTGGTACCACCGGGTCTTCGACGGCGCGAACGGCATCACCGCCACCGCCAGACAGGCAACCATTTTCGGTACGACGAGCACGTCATCCCCGACCGCCTCTCCGTCGGCCTCGTCGTCGGCCTCCCCCTCCCCGTCCGCGTCGTCCTCGCCGCCGCCGAGCGGTAAGACGTGCACCGCAGCGTATGCGATCACCGGCTCGTGGCCGGGCGGCTTCCAGGGCGAGGTCAAGGTGACCGCCGGCTCCACGGCGATCACCGGCTGGACGGTCAACTGGACGTACGCCAACGGCCAGAGCGTCGCGAACGCCTGGAGCGCCACGGTGACCAGCAGCGGATCCGCCGTGACCGCCAAGAACGTCAGCTACAACGGCAACCTGTCCGCAGGGTCCGCCACCTCGTTCGGCTTCCTGGGCTCCTGGACCGGCACCAACAGCGTCCCGGCAGTCACCTGCACCGCCAGCTGACATCGGGGCGGGCGGGCCGAGCGGCCCGCCCGCCCCGCTCGGTCCGATTGGCTACACATCGGCACCCATCCATAGCCGCGCGCGGCACGCTGGGCCGGTGAAGAAGCTGCTGACAGCCCTCGCAGTGCTGGTGACCGGCGCAGGAGCCGGCACCCCGGCGGCCGCCCACCCGGTGCGGCCGGACATCGACAGCGTCCACGTCTGGAACGAGCTCGCGCTCTCCGCGGTCCGCGCCACCCGGGCGACCGACGCCGACGCCGCCCGCCTCTACGCCATGCTCAACGTCGCCGTCTACGACGCGGTCAACGGCCTGCGCTCCGGCCACACCGGCCGCGCCCCGGCGCTGATCGGCGGCGCCGGTCCGCACGGCGCCGACCCGCAGGCCGCCGCGGCGGCGGCCGCCCACGCGGTGCTGGCCGGCGCCGACGCCGCCCGCGCCGCTACCTACGACGCCCAGCTCGCCGCCGACCTCGCCCGCCTCGGCGCCGGTACGCCGGTGACCCGCGGCGCCACCTGGGGAGACCACGTCGGCGCGGCGGTACTCACCGCCCGCGCCGACGACGGGTCCCGGCCGGTCGAGACCCAACCGGCCGGCGCCGGGCCCGGCGTGTTCCGCGCCGACTGGCCGGGCGTGCAGTACCGCAACGTGCGCCCGTTCGCCGTGACCGACCCCGCCCGGTACGTGCCGGGCCCGCCGCCGGGCCTCACCAGCAGCGCCTACGCGCAGGCGTTCGCGGAGGTCGAACAGCTCGGCAACGCCGCGGTCGACGCACCCGGCCTGCTCGCCACCTTCCAGTTCTGGTCACTCCCGGCCGGGTCCGCGCAGCCGCCCGGGGAGTGGCTGCGGATCGCCCTGACCGTGGCCGGGCAGCGGCATCTGGCGCTGGGCGACCAGGCCAGGCTCACCGCGCTGCTGACCATGACGCTGGCGGACACCACGATTCCCACGGTGGCGACCAAGTACGCGTACCGGCACTGGCGGCCGACCACCGCGATCCGGGAGGCCGACACCGACGGCAACCCGGCCACCCCGCCGGATCCGGCCTGGACCTCGCGGGCCGGCAGCGCCGGCGGCACACCGGAGTACGTCTCGGGGCACAGCGCCTACAGCGGGGCGGCGGCCACGGTGCTCGCCGGGTTCTTCTGCACCGACCGGATCGCGTTCACCCACACCACCGACTCGGCGCCGGGCGGGGTGGCCCGCGGCTACCCGAGCTTCTCGGCGGCGGCGACCGAGGCCGGCCGCTCCCGGATCTACGGCGGGCAGCACTTCGCCTTCAGCGACCAGGCCGCCCAGTCGATCGGTCGCGCCGTCGCCCGGGACGTGCTGGCCACGAAGCTGCTCCGCAACACCGCCCCCATCCACCACGGCCCCTGCCCGGCCGCCTGACCCCTCATCTCACGGCCGTGATGACGGGCGTGAGAGCCAGCCGGGACCGATCGGCTGGCTCTCACGGCCGCTATGACAGGCCCATCAGGGCGCGCAGAGCCAGCTGGGACCGCAACGCGCGCTGCCGCCGGTGAGACGGTGGGCGGGGTGGGCTGGCAGACTCGCGGGATGGGCGGGGAACTGCGGGTGCGTGGTGGTGGCAGCGGGGAGCCGGTGCTGATCCTGTTGCACGGGCTCGGCGCGACCGGTGACGTCTGGGCCGGGTGGGAGCCGCTGCTGGCGCGGGACTGGCCGGGCCGCTGGCTGGCGCCGGATCTGCCCGGGCACGGCGGGTCGGCGGAGCTGCCGGAGTACACGTTCGACGCGCTCGCCGAGGCGGTCGGCACGCTGGTGACGCCCGGCGAGCACACCGTCGTTCTCGGACATTCGCTCGGTGGGGTGATCGCCGCCTTCCTGCCGGTGGCCACCGTCGTCGCTCTCGGCGTCAAGGTCTCCTGGAGTGCCGAAGAGTTGGAGCGGGCACGGTCGCTCGCCGGACGCCCGGTGAGCTGGTTCGACTCCCCGGAGGACGCCCTGGCCAGGCACCTGCGCGTGTCCGGGCTCAGCGGGCTGGTCGGCGCGGAGCATCCGGCGGCGCGGGGCGGGGTCCGCGAGCAGGACGGCCGCTGGCGGCTCGCCCTGGACCCGCGGGCCTTCGGCGTCGGTGCACCCGACATGGCCGGGCTGATCGCCCGGTCGCCGGCAGCGGTCACCCTGGCCCGCGGGGAGCACGACCCGATGAACACCGGCGACCAGCTCGAACAGTTCGGCCGGCCGGTCGTCACTCTGGCCGGGCTGGGCCACAACGCGCACGTGGAGAGCCCGCACCGGTGCCTGGCGCTGCTGCCGGGCGTGGCCTGAACCCCGCCCGGCAGCAACTCAGCAGCCGTTCCGGGTGCCGCTGACCGCCACGTCGTCGTACCAGAGGGTGTCGGCGCCGTCGCCGTAGCTCTCCCAGCCCAGTCGCAGGTCGGTGAGGGCCGGGCGCCACGTCCGGTTGAGCCACTGCCCGTCGATGTCGTGCGTGGCCACCCCGTCCTCGATCAGGCCGGGCACCGAGGTGCCGTTCAGCCAGGTCTCGATGGTGCCGTCGGCGCCGGAGACCTTGAACTCGACACAGTTCCAGGTGTTCACCGGCAGCGGGGCGGACAGGGCCACGCCGGCCGGGCTCTGTTCGGGCAGGGTGGCGTCGTCCGAGGCCCGGTTGAACTGCAGGGCGCCGTTCTGGCCGCCGAAGCGCAGGTCCTTGCCGCCGTCGTTGGCGTCGGCCAGGGCGACGGCGGTGACGTGCGCGGCGGGCAGGGCGGTCGTGTGCCGGACCCAGTAGCGGACGTACCAGACGTTTGTCGCCGCACCGAGCAGGTCGGTGTTGCGGGCGAAGACGTGGTTGCAGTACCCGGCCGTGCCGTTGATCCGCAGGGAGGTCGCGCCGGTGTGGGCGACCGTGCGGTCGATCGCGGCGGTGCCGGTGCCGGAGCAGTCCGCGCTGGTCACCGCCCAGGTTCCGGCCGGAACCGCGCCGGTCTGCCCCTCGAACCCGTCACAGCGGGCCACTGAGGCGCACCCCGTCGGCGGCGTACTCGACGACGCGGAGGGTGACGGCGAGGACGAGACCGAGGACGACGGGGACGGCGACGCCGACGAGGAGACCGATGGGGACGGGGAAGGAGCATCGCCGCAGGTCACGCCGTTGAAGCGGAACGTGGACGGGGCCACGTTCGTGCCCGTGAACGTACCCTGGAAGCCGAAACTGGCGGACCCGCCGGTGGCCAGCGCACCGTTCCAGGCGGCACTCGACGCCGTCACGGTCGCTCCGGACTGGCTGACCGTCGCGCTCCACGCCGAGGTGACCTTCTGGTTGCCGGGGAAGTCCCAGCTCAGCGTCCACGAGGTGACCGCCGCACCGAGGTTGGTGACCTTGACGTCGGCGGTGAAGCCGGTGCTCCAGCTGTTCGCGGTCCACGCCACGTCGCAGGTGGACGCGGCCGCCCGGGCCGGGCCCAGTCCCACGACACCCCAGGTGGCGCCGGTCAGGACCACGACGGCAGCGATCGGGGCGAGCCTCATGCGCACGCCACCCCGTTGAGCTTCACGGTGGCCGGGGCACTGGTCGTACCGTTGGCGGTGAATCCGACGGTGACCGAAGCGCCTGCCGCGAGCGACGGCGAATATGTCGGCGCGGCCGCGGTGACCGTGGTGCCGCTCTGGGTGACCGTCGCGTTCCAGGCGCTGGCGACCGTCACGCCGGACGGCCAGGTCCAGGTCACCTGCCACGGGCTGACCGCGCTGCCACCGGTGTTCTGGACCTTGAGCTGGCCCTGGAAGCCGCCCTGCCAGCTGTTGTCCTGCGCATAGGTGGCCGTGCAGCCGCCCGTGGTCGCGGGGGTCGAGGCCGAACCGGAGGGCGACGGCGACGAGGTGGAGCCACCGGCGACCGGCGCGATCAGGTACGGCTGGAGGATCGCCTGCTTGGCCTGGTTGACCGTGGTCCAGTCGTCGTTGGCGATGCCGCCGGTGTCACCCGAGTTCGGGTTCCACGACCAGTACGTGAACGACATCCCGTTCACCCCGGTGCCGGTGTACTTCAGCAGCTCCTGCAGCCACACCTTGTCCACGTTGCTGGCCAGGGTGGTGCCGAACTCACCCATCATGATCGGCGCGATGTTCTGCTTGTAGAGGTAGCCCCAGTACTTGTCCCAGATCGCCGGCATGTTCGCCGGGTACGACGGGTCGTCGAACCACGCCTGGTGGTACACCGAGGTGGCGTACTCGTGCGGCGAGTAGACCAGCCGGTTCGCCACGTCCAGGCGTACCGGGAACTGGCCCGCCTTGGACAGGTTGCCGCCCCACCATCCGCAGTCCTCGTCGTTGCTGGTGTCGTTGTCCCAGACGTTGGACAGTCCGCCGCTGGGGCAGCTCACCCCCTCCACGAAGATCAGCCAGTTGGGCTGGACCGCGAGGATCGCGTTACCGGCCCGTTCGGCCGCCAGCCGCCAGTCGCGGGCGGTGTCGCCGCAGCCCCAGCAGGCACCGGCCGCGGCCGGGTTGGTGCCCTCGGCGTGCGGCTCGTTGTGCAGGTCGGCGCCGATCACCGTGGTGTTGCCGGCGTACCGCTGGGCCAGGGACTTCCAGTCCGCGATCCAGGTGCTCTCCGGTACGGCCGAGGTGTACCAGAGCGCGGTCTGCCCGGCCGCGGTGGGACGGTGCCGGTCCAGGATGACCCGCATGCCCTTGCCGCCGGCGTACCCGATGACCTTGTCGAGGATCTGCAGCGGGGAGAGCCCGACCAGGTCCGGGTTGACGAAGTCGTTGATGCCGGTGGCGGTCGCGCCGGCTTTGAGCGCGTCGTCGGAGAACGGGATCCGCAGCGTGTTGTAGCCGAGCGAGGCCATCGTGTCGAGCTGGCCGCGCCACGGGTTGCTGGCCCACAGGCCGTGGAACGTCTTGTTGTCGGTCTCCATGCCGAACCAGTTGATCCCGGTCAGCCGGACCGTGGCGCCGGTGCTGTCCACGATCTTGTTGCCGGTGGTGTGCAGGTAGCCGGTGCCGGTGCCGCCGGTGGCGGCGGACGCGGGTTGTGCGGTGACGATCGCGGCGGTGACGCTGGCGAGAGCCAGGGCCACGGCGCCGGCGAGCCACGAGCGTGTCGATGGGAGCGACATCGATGGACTCCTTCGGGGACGGAAGGCGTGAAACATCATCGTTACATGGGAGCGCTCCCAGTAACAACCATGACCATCAATGCTTCTGCGCTCGCCGGGTTCAGGTGTTCTGGAAGAGCAGCAGCATTCCGCCGGCGACCAGGGCCACACCCAGCACGGTGCCGGCCGCCACCCCGATCCCGACCTGCCGCCACGGCTTCTTGGCCACCAGGATCAGGACCGCGACGAGTCCGGCCGGCGCCAGATAGATCTCCAGCAGGCCGTAGAAACCGACGTACGCCCGGCCACCACCGTCCGTGGTCGCGGCCAGCCCGAACATGAACGCCAGCAGGATCACGTGCGGTGCGACAGCGATCCCCGAACCGATCCACCGCTGCCTATGCTGCATCCGCTCAGCCTGCCAGGGGGTAGTCCACGTAGGCGAAGCGGGTGCCGTCCGGCGACCAGCTGTTGACGTTGATGGTGCCCTGGCCGCCCGGCAGCTCCACGATCGTGCGCGCGGCCGGCCAGTCGTCGCCCTCGACCAGGCGCAGCTCGACGAGCCGGTCGGCCGGGTGGCCCTCGGTGCCCGGCGGGTAGCTCAGGTACACCGCCCGGCTGCCGTCCGGCGCGAAGTGCGGGAACCAGTTGACCCGCCCGTCGTGGGTGAGCTGCTCCATCCCGGTGCCGTCCGGGCGGATCCGGGCGATCTGGGCGTGGCCGTACCGCTCGGTGTTGAAGTAGATCCAGTCGCCGGCGGGGTGGTACTCCGGCCCGTCGTCCGCACCGGGTCCGCTGGTCAGCGCGGTGCTCGGCCCGCCATCGGCGCGGATCGTCCAGAGGGTGCCGGTGTCCCACCGGCCGGGCTCGAGGCCGACGTAGGCGAGCGTCGCCCCGTCCGGGCTCACCCCGTGCAGGAAGTGCATCCAGTTCTCCGCGGCCGTGATCTTTTGCCCCGCGCCACCCGCGAGCGACGCCCGGTAGAGGTGCCCGTCATTCCCGGACAAGAAGATGTCCTCGCCGCCGGGCGCCAGCACGTGGTCGTTGTTCAGCTCGGGCACACCCTCGAGCGGGATGAGCCGCGGCGCCGCCGAACCGTCCGCGGGCAGGGTCCACAGCAGCCCGTCCCCGTTCACCACCAACTGATCGTTCGCGGTCCAGTTAGGCGCTTCAAACAAAACCAGAGCACTTTTGTGTACGACGGTGAGCACACCACTGTCGACCTCACACACCAGGATCCGGCACTGCTGGCCGGGTGCGAGCGTCCGCGCACTCGCCATCAGAGCTCCCTGGCGGAGGTGGCGGCGGCGGTCAGCGTGGTCAGCGACGGTGGCAACATGGCGCGACTCCCGAGATCTTGGAAGTCAACGTGTACACGCCCCCGGCCACCCGGGCCAGCGCACACCTGCGCCGCAGTCATTCCCGCAGCGTCGTGCCGCACCACCGCTAAGTCATCCTAGGAAGATAGGACAGGAGTGGGGGCCTGCGAACTCAGCCGGGCCAGGCCAAACCGAAATGAACCGGGCCGCTCGGGCAGACCCGCTCCCCTGACGCACAGGCGCTCACCCGCCGGGACCGCGAGCCCGCATCGTGGTCCCGGCGACGGAACACCCACCGGGACCACTGGCCGGACACCAACGACGGCGGCATCTGATCCCGGACGTCCGTGCCCGCGTTGCCACCCCGGCTGGCCCTCACGGCCCCTATGGGTCCCGCATAACGGCCACCAGGACCAGCCGGGCAAACCGAGCCGGCCCTCACGACCGCCAGGACCAGCCGGGCAAACCGAGCCGGCCCTCACGGCCACCAGGACCAGCCGGGCAAACCGAGCCGGCCCTCACGACCCTTATGGGTCCCGCTTAAGGGCCGTCAGCACCAGCCGGGGCTTGAGAGGGCCGCTGGTTCCGGTGTGGGCTGGTGCTGACGGTCCTCTCGCCCCCCCTGAGGGGACCGTGAGCGCCAGCCGGGGCCGTGAGTCGCGTCGCGGCCGGGTGGGGCGGCGGGCGGCGCGGGCTCCCTGGCG
Source organism: Actinoplanes awajinensis subsp. mycoplanecinus (assembly GCF_001509495.1). Lineage (NCBI taxonomy): Bacteria > Bacillati > Actinomycetota > Actinomycetes > Micromonosporales > Micromonosporaceae > Actinoplanes > Actinoplanes awajinensis. Next base: position 58,517 of record NZ_LLZH01000284.1, read on the forward strand.
TACCGGAAAAGGCGCGGCCTGGAAAGGAAGCGGACCGTGAGCGGACCGTGGGCGGTGAGTGGCGGTTGTGGGGACGGTGCCCGCTTGTCAATCGGCGACCACGGTGGCGGGTAGGCTCCCCTTGACGGCTTGATCGGTGCTCAGGCGCCGATCACGGGGGCGCCGTGCGAGCGAAGGGTCACACAGATGGACGTGCACGATACGGAAACCGACGACGGCGTCGGTGCGGCGCCGGCGGTGGCGAGGTTGCTGCTGGAGCTTCGCGGGCGGACCACGGTCGAGGTCAAGCCGGTCGGGCGGAGCCTGCAGGTGCGGCCGCCGGGCGCGCGGAACGTCGCGGTGCACATCCACCCCGGCGGGGTGGACATCGCGGTGGCGCGGGCACAGGCCGACGAGATCGCCGAGACGATCGACGGCGCGACCGTGAAGGATCCGGACGACGTGGTGCCGTTCGTATCGGTCGAGGGACACCTGATCGACGCCAGTTACGACGCGGTGCTGGACGCCGCGGTGCAGGCCGTCGAGCTGCGCAAGGCCGGCGGACCGGTCAAGGCGGCCCGGGCCGCGGCAGCGCCCAAGGCGGCGAAAGCGGTCAAGGCCGCCAAGCCGGTCAAGCCGGCGCCCCGGCCCGAGTACCGGCCGATCTGTCCCAAGTGCAAGCAGTACGAGCTGCTGTTCAACGGCGAGTGCCCGTCCGGGTTCTGCTAGCGATCAGCGCGGCGGGGGTCAGACCGGCCAGCGCCGTCGACTCCCGGGTGAGGTGGGCCTGGTCCACGTACCCGGCCCGGGCCGCCAGCTCGCCGGCGGTCCCCTCGCCCAGCAGGCGCAGGAACCGCTGGAACCGGAGCACCCGCTGCATGGTCTTCGGGCCGTAGCCGGCCGCGGCGGTGAACCGGCGGCGCAACTGGCGGTCGCTCAGGCCGAGTTTCGCGGCGAGCTCGGGCACCCGCAGGTGTGGATCGTCGAGCAGCCGGACCGCGGCCAGCATCGCCGGGTCCGGCGGGCGCTCCCCGGCCAGCCGCCCGGTGAGCGTCACCATCCGGCGCAGCGCCTCGTCCGGGTCGAGGTCACCCCGCAACCGCCGGGCCGACTCCGGGCGCAGGTCCGCGAGATCGGCGCGGAGATTGCGCAGAGATTCCAGGGGTACGCCCAGCGTCGTCCCCCCGGCGCCCGGCCGCAGTCGTACGCCCATCAGCGTCTCCCCCGCCGGGAGTGTCGCGGGCATCGGACCGGTGTCCGGGCCGGCCAGGTACGCGCCGGTCCCGCTCTGCCAGATCAGGTCGACGCAGCCGTCCGGCAGGATCAGCGCCGGCGAGGAATCAGCCCCGACCGTCCGGCGCCACAGGCACACCGCGACCTCACGCAGGGGTGCCGGCGGCGCCCACTCGATGTAGCCCATGGCCGATTCTTACAAGACGAGCCGACCGGCCGCACCTAGCGTGGGTGGCATGACCGCTGATCTGCACGCTGCCGACCGGTTCCTGCAGGCCGAGAGCCGCCTGCTGGAACGCCGCCTGTTCGACGTCCTGATCCGGGACGGGTCACCGGACCCGGTGGTGGACGTGCTGCGCGGCTATCGCAACGCCGACGGCGGGTTCGGCCACGGCCTCGAACCGGACAAGCGCTGCCCGGCCAGTCTCCCGATCGACGTGGAGACCGCGTTCCAGGCCCTCGTCGCGGCCGGCGCCACCGACCACAGCCTGCTCGGGCCGGCCTGCGACTTCCTCGGCTCGGTGGCCGTCGACGGCGCGGTGCCCCTGGCGTTCCCGGTGATCGAGGACTATCCGCGGGCCGCGCACTGGACCGAGTGGACGTACGCGCCGGGGCTCAACCCGACGGCCGGGCTGGCCGGGCTGCTGCACCAGCTGGGTTTCGAGCACCCGTGGCGGGACGCGGCGACCGCGTACTGCTGGCGCGAGATCGAGTCGGGGAAGCTGCCGGACGAGGTGCACGCGCTGGGCGAGGCGATGACGTTCCTGGCCCACGTGCCGGACCGGGCACGCGCCGAGCGAGCCGCCGTGACGGTCCTGGAGCAGCTCACCGCCTCGCCGATGTTCGACCCGAAGCCCGGCGAGTACGGCCTGACCCCGCTGCACATCGCCGCGACCGCGGACTCGCCGTGGCGGACGCTGTTCGACGACACCCGGCTGCAGGCGAACCTGGACCAGCTCGCCGACGGCCAGCAGGACGACGGCGGGTGGACGATCACCTGGGAGCCGCCCGGGCAGGCGTCCCGGCTGGAGTGGCGCGGCATCGTGACGGTGCAGGCGGTGCGGACGCTCAGGTCGTACGGCAGGATCGGAGGATGACCCCGGAATCGATCGGCACGCTGCGGGCGGTGGCGCTGGACGCCGCCGATCATGAGCGGCTGGCCGTTTTCTATCAGGAGTTCGCCGGGTGGCAGCGGGTGCCGGACGACGACGATGACTGGATCACCCTCGACACCGCGGACGGCTGGCGCCTCGGCGTGCAGCGGGCCGCCGACCACGTGCCGCCGGAGTGGCCCGGTCAGGCGCGGCCGCAGCAGGCTCACCTGGACTTCCGGGCGTCATCGATCGACGCGGCCGCGGACCGTGCGGTGGCCCTCGGCGCGACCGTGCTGCGGCGCAACGAGCGGTGGCACACGCTCGCCGACCCGGCCGGGCACCCGTTCGACGTGTGCCTCGGCGCGGACGGTCCACGGACGCTGCTGGCCGGCGTGATGCTCGACTGCCCGGACGCCAAGACGCTGAGCCACTTCTATGCCGAGCTGCTCGGCAAGCCGGTGACGTACGAGGCGGACGGCATCGCCATGATCGGCGAGGATGGCGCGCAGCCGGTGATGTTCCAGCAGGTGACGGGATATGCGGCGCCGCGCTGGCCGGACCCCGCGTATCCGCAGCAGCTCCACCTGGACGTGACCGTCGCGGACGTGGCCGTGGCGGAACGGGCCGTGCTCGCCCTCGGCGCGACCCCGCTGGACGGCGCCGGCCCGAACTGGCGCGTCTACGCCGACCCGGCCGGCAAACCGTTCTGCCTGATCTGGGAGGACTAGCCGCACGGCCGTTCCGCCCCCGTCGCTGCCGTGGGCTGGTCCCCAGGGGTGTTTCCGGCCGTTCGACGCACCCCTGAGGACCAGCCCACGGCCGGGCGTCGCGGCGGCGCCTCACGGGCAGACTCGGCCTCCGGCTTCAGCGGGTGGTGTCCAGCGGCCAGGTCGCCGTGTCGGCCCCGTGCCTGATGTGCAGGACGTCCAGGCGGGTGTCCGCGCCGACCTCGAACACCAGCACGCGCTGCAGCGACCAGTCCGGTTCGAGGGCGGTGACCGGAAATGCCTGCAGCGCGGCGGACATGACCGGGTCGCTGCCGTAGCGGACGCCCCGCGTGTCGGTGAGCCACGCGTTGGCGTCCACGTCGGGCGTGAACGTGACGTCGCCGCTGTTGAGCACCTGCACGGTGACCGACACCAGGCGGTTGCCGGGCGCCGGGTCGAGTTCCGGGAAGCTCGACAGCTCCGGGTCCTGAACCCTCGGTATGGAGATCGTCATCGCCGCGCCGCGCACGTCGCGGATGGTCACCGGGCCGGCGGCCGGCACGGTCCACCCGGACGGCAGCGGCGGCGTCGTCGGCCCGGTCCAGCCGGACGTGCCGGGCGGCGTCGTCGGCCCGGTCCAGCCCGACGGCAGCGGCGGCATCGTCGGCATGGTCCAGCCCGACGGCAGCGGCGGGGCTGTGCCGGCCTGCTGCCGGGGCTCGGCCCGGAGCCCGATCGCGTCGATCGCCGGGGGTGGGCTGGACTCGGTCCGGGTCGCCCAGGTCACGGTCACACCGCCGGCCACGCAGATGGCCACGACGGCCAGCAGAGCGGCTACGTGAGCACGCCGCGACGCCGGCGCCGCCGGACCGATCGCCGACGGCGAGGTAGGGGTGAACCATCTCGCCTCAGATAGGTGAGCCGACCCTGACGGCGTGGCTACCAGCGAAGACGGATCCGCAGCCGCAGCCGACAAGGGTGACGAAGCGCCCGGCGAGGGCGGGGGCGCGGCCGACAAGGGCGGGTTTGCGGCCGACGCGGACCTGCGCATGGCCGCGCGGGTGACGAGCGCGCCGCCGGCCGCGGCCACGGCGGCGACAGCGACGACGGCCGCCCCGTCGCGCAGCCGCCGGGGCGGGAGGGATCCGGGTGGCTCCGTGGTCATGGCCGCCAGGATCGGCAGCCCGGCCACGAACCTGAGACCGAACGGCAACCGGTCCGCCCCAGCTCACCGCGACCCCGAAACTCCAGGTAGGCGTCGTCCCCCGACCACCTTTCCGGTACGCATACGGAGCGCCCGTCCGCAGGCTACGAGCCGAGTCCCGTGGTGGTCTCGCGCCACGCCCCGGCCCACTCCGGACCGCCCCGCGCCTCCCGCCCCCGGCTGGCGCTGGCGGCCCCCTCAACGACCCGGAAGCAGCCGTCAGCACCAGCCCGGCACAGTTCCGGGCGCCGGCTGGTTCTCGGGGGTGCCTCGAGCGGCCGGAAGCACCCCGGAGGACCAGCCGGCGGGCGGGACGCGCACCGCGGGGCCGGGGCAGGCAGGCACGCCGCGTCAGGCCGCCCTCGGGACGCGGCGCGAGTCCGGACGGCCGGCTGGCGGTCAGGGGTGTGTCGACGGTTGGGAGGCACCCCTGGGAACCAGCCACGACGTGGCGGCGCGGGGCGGTCTGGGTGGGGAGGGCGTCGCGCGGCCATCGCGGGACAGGGGGGCGCGGCCTGCGGGCGCTCCGTGCGCGGGCCGGAAAGGGCGGTCAGGGGGCTCCGGGCAGCGGGAATGTGGTTGCGCCGGCCGGGAGATGGATGGTCAGGAGGCGAGCGGCGGCGGGTGGGCGGGGCAGGAACTTGTGGTGGGCTCGCCACTCGGCGCCGTCGCCGCCGCCGTGACCGGAGGACATGCGGTAGGACGTGCCGAGATCGTCGGTGACCGTGACCGGGAGGTGCATGAGCGTCTCGCCCGGCCAGGACGGTGGGTGGTCGCGGTCGGGTGAGGTCGCCCAGGCCTCGAACGCGGCGCGGTAGGCGGTGACCGCCGCACGGGTCGCCGGGGTGGCCTCGGCGTCCAGGGTCACCTCTACGTGGTTGGCGATGGCGACGTCGGTGAGCAGCGCGCGGACGCCGTCATGGGTTTCAGCCGCGAGGACCGGGTTCGATAGCGGCAGGCGGACGCGGGGCACCCGCTCGACGGTGACGAGGTAGGCGTGGTCCGGATCGTCCAGGAACTCGGCGTGACAGGTGGCCAGGGCGGGGCCTTCCATACCGGCCGGGGTGAGGCGGTCCGGGGTGGTTGGGGGGAGGCGTTCCATGCTGCTGTCGGGGCCGGGGTTGCCGGGGCGGGGGAACAGCAGGGCCTCGACGGCTTCCTCGAAGGTCATGTCTGAGCTCCCCACACTCGATAGTGGACGGCGTTTACAGTGGCGCCATGGACCCGAGTCGACGCTTGTGGATGATTATGGCCACCTCGGCCGACGTCGACTGGCGGATCGCGGCGGGGGCGGTCGCGGCGGCCGCCGAGGTGCCGGTCGCGGTCGTGGTCATCGGGGCGGTGGTCGGTGCGGACGACCCGGTGCGGCCGCACGCGGCGGGCCTGCTGGAACTGACCGACGCCGGGCGGCTCAGCCTCGCCCGGGCGCGGGAGCTGGTGCTGGCGGTCCGGCAGGCCTACGGGATGGTGCTGGTGGCGGCGCCGGCCGGGATGCTCGTGCCGATCGGTGAGGACGGCTGGCACCTCGCCGACCTGACGGCGGCGGTGGGCGGGTCGGCGCTGGTGGTGACCGGGCCCGGGCCGGACTCGGTGAACCACGTGGCGCTGGCCCTCGGCGCACTGGCCGGGCACGGGATCTCCGGCTCGGTCATCACGATCGGTGTGCCACCGGCCCCTGATCCCGGTGCCGCCGGGGCAGGCCAGTCGGCCCCGGGTCCCGCTGCAGCGGACGCCACCGCCGGGGCGGGGCGGGCCGATCCCGGTGCGGCGGATTTCACCGAGGAGGGGCTGCCGGTCACGCCGATCGGGCGGATTCCGGCTGAGCGACCGGGTGGCCTGGCCGGGGCGGCGGCGGCGTGGTTCCACCCGTCAGGACGGCAGATCACGCCGCCGGCGCTGACCAGGGTCACGGATTGTCGTACATGACTCGCTGGACCACCTGGTAGACCTGGTCGGTGGTGAGGCCGTGCTGTCGGGCGATGTCGCCGACGGCGTGGCCGTCGGCGTAGGCGGCGACGATCGCGTCCTCGTCCGGGAGGTCCCGCGGCGGCGGATAGGCGTAGGCCTGCGGGGAGTAGGGCTGGGGCGGCGCGTAGTACTGCGGGGCCGGGTACTGCGGCGCAGGAGCAGCCGGGGCCGGATACTGCGGGGCCGGATACTGCGGCGCGGGAGCCGGCGGGTAGTAGCCCTGATCCGGTGGCGGGGCGTAATAGGCCGGCGGCGGGTATTGGGGCGGCTGGCCCGGATATCCCGGGACCGGCGGGCCCACCTCGCGCTCGACCACCGCGTAGACCTGCGCCACGGTGAGGCCGTAACGCGCGGCGATGCCCTGCACGTCGTGCCCGTCGCCGAACTCCGCGACGATGTGGTCGTCCCTGCTCTGATACGCCTCGATGCCGTCCGCAGCCACGCCCTCACGCTACCCGCCCGCCGCCACGACCCGCGGGCACCGGCGTTGCCGCGGGCCGGTCCGGGCGGAGATGACGGTCGATCGACCGAGGGCTCAGCGGGCGGGGACGCCCGGACCGGCCAGCTCCTCGAGGAAGCCGTCGTCCACCTCGGTGCCGACCCGGTCGACGCAGGGCCGGATCAGCTGATCGCCCCACGCGTCCTCGATGGCGGTCCCGATCCGCAGGGCCAGGGCGCCCGGCAGCATGGTCACGAGGACCGAGGCGGCGAGGTACCCGAGGGCGTCGGAGCCGTCGCGGCTGCCCCACACCGGGTCGGGACCACCGGCCTGCGCCGCGACCGCCAGCATCACGCCGTAACAGCTGAGCGCGAACGCGCCGAACACCAGCACGAGCAGGGCGGTCCAGACCCGCACGCCCCCGCGCGGACTCCACCCGGGCACCCGCTTCTTGATCCAGGCGGTCAGCTCGGGTTCCACCAGGTCCGGCGGCACGTCCGCCGGCCGCCGATGGGACGCCGCGAGGGCCAGGAGCCGGGCCGGATCACGACCTTTGCCGTACGCCAGCAGCACCCGCACCCCGAACGGGTCGGCGGCGGTGACCAGATCGACCCGCACCCGGCGCACCACCCGGTTCGTGCCGCGCAGCACCAGCGTCAGCAGCAGGACGGCGGCCACGATCACGCTCAGCGAGACGACCAGGATGGTGGTGGGAGTCCAGTGCCACACAGTCGCCCCCCGGGGTGCCGTCGTGACCACCGACGATAACCGGGCGGGTCCACTCAGGAGCGGGCTGCCACTGCCGGGTCGAGGACCCACTCCACGGTGACGGTGACGGTCAGGCGCTGGCGGCCCGGCTCGATCGGGATCGGGGCGTCCGCGCCGGCCATCGTCGACATCATCCGGTCCGGTTCGATCGGGGAGCCGGATCCCGGGGTCGACTCGCTGACCTTGACGACGCGGCCGAGCGGGCGACCGGCTTCCTTGGCGTACAAAATCGCCTTTGCCTTGGCGTCGGCGAACGCCTTCGTGCGGGCCGCGGTGAGCAGCGCGGTGTCGTTCTCGATCGCGAACGACGCTCCGTTGAGCCGGGCGGCGTCACCACCCGCGGCGATGGTCGCGGTCATCAGCGCGCCGGCCTGCGGCAGGTTCCGGATCTTCGCGGTCAGGCCCTGGGTCACCGTGTAGCCGGTGATCTTGCCGTTCTTGTCCCGGCTGGTGCCGATGCCGACGGTGGAGGTCTGCAGCTCGGCGGCGGCGACCTTGGCGTGCAGCAGCGCGTCGCGCATCCGGGTGGCGGCCGCGGTGGCCCGCTTGAGCGCCTCGGCGACGGTGGCCGCGCTGGTCTCCACGGAGAATTCGGTGGTCAGCGTGTCGGGCGTGCCGACCGCCTCACCCCGCCCGGTGACCAGCACACTCTCCCAGGGCTGATCCGCGGACGGCGAAACCAGCGCGACACCCGACGACGAGACCAGCCCGCCGCCGGACGCCGCACCCCGTGCGCCCGCGGCGAACGCCGGGCGCGCGTCGACCAGCCCGGCCGAGAGCGTGATGAGCGTGGCCAGCGAGACCGCAGCCGGCACAGCGATTCGTGATTTATTCATGTTTTTACCTTAAGTCGGCTTTATGCCCCACTTTAGGCTAAAACATACCACTAGGCGCGCATCACCGTCGCGATCGGGATTCCGGCGGCGCGGATCGCCGGGATGAAACCGCCCAGCACGCCTGCCACCAGACCGGCCACGATCCCGGAGACCCCCGCCGACCACGGGAACTCCACCCCCTGCAGGAACGGCTGCGATGGCCCCACCACCACCGTCAGCACCTTCAGCCCGGCCACGCTCAACCCGATCGCCAGCCCCGCGGTCAGCAGCCCGGTCAGCAACGTCTCGGCCAGCACGATCCCGGCCAGCACGGCCCGCGGCGTACCCACCGCCCGGCGCAGCGCGAACTCCTCGACCCGCTCCCCCACCGTGGCCAGGCCGACGTTCAGCACCCCGGCCGCGCCGATGATCAGCACCAGGCTGGCCATCGCCAGGAAGATCAGGCGGAGCAGGTTCAGCTCGTCCTTCATGTCCTTGCGCGAGTTGATCGTCTCGGCGGCGATGCCCTCCGCGCCGAGCGCCTTCAGCTTGGTGATCAGCACCTGTTCCACCGGGGTGGAGCCGGCCAGCAGCACCTGCGTGTCGACCGCGGAGTTCGGGTCGCTCATCCGGGCCATCGGCAGCCAGGTGGACAGCTCGTCGAGCCGGACGTACGCGTGCGGCGACTGGTCACCGTCCTTGACCACGCCCACGATCTGCGGGGTCAGGTTGGCGGTGGCGCCGGCGATCCGCATCTCGGCGGGCACCTGATAACGCTCGAAGCCCTTGGCCGCCTCCTCGTTGAGCACGAGTCGCGGGGCCATCATCGCCTGGCTGCCGAAGTCGAGCCAGGTCCCGGACTTGGGCCGGTACGGCCGGAACTCCCGCACGTCCCCGGTCAGCGCCGAGACCCGCAGCTCGATCGCCTGCCCCTCGGGCGCGCCGGCGTTCGGGTCGTAGCAGTTGCCGCTGTTGTCGCAGACCTGCATGCCCCCGCCCCAGTCCTGGTCGAACGGGGAGCCGCCCTCGTTGATCGGCCGGACGCCGGGTTCACCGATGATCGCGCTGAAGCCGAACATCGCCACGGCGTCGGTGCGGCCCTTGACCGTGTCCACCACCGCCTGGCCGGCCGCGGCGCCGGACGGTACGCCGTACAGGACCTTGGTGCCGTCGATCCCGGAGCTCAGTTCCAGGTCGGACAGCTGCAGCCGTTCGGCGATGCCGGCGCCGGCCTGGACCACGACCACCGCGAGCACGCCGAGGAACAGGCTCACCATGGAGAGGAAGGTGCGCAGTTTGCGGGCCCGGATGCCCTGCAACCCGATGATCGACGCCGAGCGGAGCCGGCCGGAGAGGCGTTTCATACCGTGGCCATCCGTTCGGTGAGCACGCCGGTGTTCAGGTCGAGGATCCGGCCCATCCGGGCGGCGTGGTCCCGGTCGTGAGTGACCAGGATCAGCGCGCACCCGCGGGTGGTCGCCTCCAGCAGCGCGTCGATCACCAGCGCGCCGGTCTCGGTGTCCAGGGCACCGGTCGGCTCGTCGGCGAGCAGGATCCGCGGCTCGCGGACCAGGGCGCGGGCGATCGCCACCCGCTGCTGTTCACCACCGGACATCCGGGTGGGGCGGTTCTTCGCCAGGTGGGCGATGCCGACCTGCTCGAGCGCGGTCATCACCCGGGCACGGCGGTCCCGGCGGGGCAGCCAGCCCTGGCCGTTGATCAGGGCCATCGCCACGTTCTGTGCCGCGGTCAGGTGCTTGAGCAGGAAGAACCGCTGGAACACGAACCCGAAATGCGAGCTGCGCAGTTTCGCGGCGTGCCGTTCCGGCAGCCGGCTGATGTCCCGGCCGTCGAGGGCGTAGGTGCCGGAGTCCGCCCGGTCGAACAGCCCGAGCACGCTGAGCAGGGTGCTCTTGCCGGAGCCGGAACGCCCGACGATGGCGACGCTCTCGCCGGCCCGCACGGTCAGGTCGACGCCGTCCAGGATGGTGCGGGGCTCCTTCTGGCCCTTGAGCACCTTGGTGATGCCGGACATCGCGATCAGCTCGGTCATCCGCCGGTCACCCCGCCGTCGGCCGGAGCGGCGGCGGTGGGCAGGTTCGGGCCGGGAATCGCCACGGTCTCGTCGCCCTTGAGCCCCTTCTTGATCTCGACGACCTTGCCGTCGGAGAGCCCGAGCACCACGTCGACGGTCTTGCGGGTGTGGTTCTCCCCGGTGACCACGTCCACCTTGCCCTTGCCCTGCGTGCCGGCGACCGCCTCGACCGGCAGGACCAGCACCTTCGACGCCTTGTCGGTGATCACTTCGAGGGTCACGTCGGCGCCGTTGATCAGCTTGACGCTGGCCGGGGGCACGCAGACCAGCCGCATCCCGGTCGGCTCGGAGCCGCCGGAACTGCCGCTGCCGCCCTCGCTGCCCGGGTTGGCCTGGGGCACGCCCGCCGACGAATCCGGCTTCGGCGCCGTGGTGGTCACGGCCGGTTCCGGGATGGTGCCGGCCGGCAGCGCCGCGATGGTGCCGAGCGCCTTGCACGAGAACGGCCCGGGACCGTTTTTGATCTGCGCCCGGACCTGCTTGACCGCGCTGGAGATCCGGTAGGCCTGCGCGCTGTCGATCTCCGCGACGATCCCGTACCCGGAGTGCTGCGCGGAGACCACCGGCATGCCCTTGGCCACGTCGGAGCGGTCGTCCATCAGCCGGCCCGCGAAGATCGACCCCTGCGGGATCTCCACCCGCCGGGGGAAGCCGTCGTGCCAGACGCTGGCCACCCAGATCGGCAGGCTCGCCGGCACCTTCGACGGGGTGCGGTCGACGAAGCGCAGCTCACCGTCGGTGGGCGCGACGATCCCGTAGATCGGGTTGATGGTCACCTTGCCGGCCAGACTGATCTTGTTGCTGAGGTCCTGCCGGGTCGGCTGGACCGTGGTCAGCACCGTGCCGCGCTCGGCGAGCCCTGGCGTCGCGGTGGTCTCGTCCGCCGACGAACACCCGGCCAGCGGACCCCCGACCAGGGCGAATCCCAGTAACACCACTCCCAGCCGGACAGGCCTGCTCGTTACCACCGGATCCCCCGTCGTCAATGTCGTAAGTAGCGCGGCGAAGGGTACCGGATCGACGCAAGGCCGCTCCGCCTCGGTTTCAAAGATCAAACCCCGCTGTGGTACGACCTGAGCACCGCCGGAAATGTGGCTGAATCCTCACAGCTCACCCGTTGCGTGCCGATGGACAGGGAGTGAGGTCTGACCAGCTCGAAGAACTGCTGTACGACAGCGAGCGCACCCGCGTGGCCCGGGTCCGCGACGACGACGGCACGTGGGTGATCCGCAAACAGCCGCTCGGCCCGGATGCCGCCGAACGCCTGCGCAACGAGCTGGCGGTGCTGCGCCGCCTCGACGGGGTGGTCGGCACACCCCGGCTGGCCGGCACGCACGCCTCCACCGAGGTGCTCACCCTGCGCGACACACCGGCCCGGACGCTCGCCGAGCTACCCAAGCCGTGGGCCGGCCGCGCGCTGATCGACGTGGCGCACGGCCTGGCCGAGGTGCTCGCCGCGATCCACCGGCACGGGGTGATCCACCGCGACGTCAGCCCGGCGAACGTGCTGGTCGCCACGGACGGCGGCGCGCCCACCCTGATCGACTTCGAGCTGGCCACCCTGGCCGTCCAGGACCGGGCCACCCCGGTGCCCGAGGGCGGGCTGGCCGGCACCCTGCCCTACCTGGCCCCGGAGCAGACCGGCCGCACCGGCCGCCCGGTCGACCACCGTGCCGACCTGTACGCCCTCGGCGCCACCCTGTACGAGCTGGCCACCGGCGCACCGCCGTTCGGCCGGGACCGGGACCCGCTGAGCCTGATCCACGACCACCTGGCCACGGTGCCCACGCCGCCCGCCGAGGTCAACCCGCAGATCCCGGCCACCCTGTCGGCGATCATCATGCGGCTGCTGCGCAAGGAGCCGGACCAGCGCTACCAGAGCGGCGAGGGCCTGGCGTACGACCTCGCCCTGCTCCGCGAGGAGCCGGTGTTCCCGCTCGGTGCCCGGGACTTCCCGCTGCGCCTGACCCCGCCGGCCCAGCTGATCGGGCGGGCCGAGCCGCTCGCCGCGCTGCACACCCTGCTCGCCGAGGCCACCGCCGGACGCAGCGTGCTCGCCCTGATCACCGGCCCGTCCGGGGTCGGCAAGACCAGCCTGGTCGACCGGTTGCGCCCGGCCGTCACGGCGGCCGGCGGCCGGTTCGTCTCCGGCAAGTTCGACCAGTTCCGCCACGACATCGGCGGCGACGCCGTCCGCGAGGCCTTCGACATGCTCGGCAGCCAGCTGCTGGCCGAGTCCGACGAGGTGGTCGCCGAGCTGCGCGAGCAGCTGCGCGCCGCGCTCGGCCCGAACACCGGCCTGGTCAGCGCGATGATGCCGCCGTTCCGGGCGCTGCTCGGCGTCGAACCGGAGCCACCGGCCGGCGACGATCCGCGGTCGGTGTTCGCCCGGCTCCGGCTGGCCGTGCTCGCCGTGTTGCGTACCGTGACCCGCAGCGACAGCCCGGTGGTCTTCTTCCTCGACGACCTGCAGTGGGCGGCCGGCGCCGCGTTCCGGTTCCTCGACGACGTGCTCGACCAGACCGACCTGCCCGGCCTGCTGGTGCTCGGCGCGTACCGGGAGGAGACGATCGACGAGGCCCACCCGCTCTCCGCGCTGCTGGTCCGGCTGCACCACGATCACGGGCCGGCCGGCGAGATCCGCCTGGACAACCTCGGCCCGGACGACCTGCCGCTGCTGGTCGCCGGGATGCTGCGGCTTCCGGTCACCGACGCCGCGCCGCTCGCCGCGGTGCTCGCCGGGCGCACCGGCGGGAACCCGTTCGACACCGTCGAGCTGCTCAACGCGCTGCGCTCCGAGGGCGCGCTGGTACCGGACGGCGCGACCTGGCGCTGGGACGAGGCCGAGGTGCGGCGCTCCCTCGGGCACGGCGACGTGGTGGCGCTGCTCGGCGCCCGGATCGGCGCGCTGCCGGACGAGGCGCGCGCCCTGGTCACCACGATGGCCGGGCTCGGCGGCGAGGTGGATCTGGACCTGCTGCGGGTGGCGTCCGGGCAGAGTCCGGAAGAGATCACTGTGGCGCTGCGGCCGGCGGTCGACGACGGGCTGCTGTCGGTCGACGAGGTGGCGGCCCGGTTCCGGCACGACCGGGTGCACCAGGCCGCTTTCGGCCGGTTGGCCCCCGACGATCGCACCGCGCGGAGCCTGACCCTGGCGCGGCGGCTCGCGGCCGACCCGGTGCACATGGCCGCCGCCGCTCCGCAGTACCTCGCCGCGATCGACGCTCTGGTCGTACCGGGAATCGCTTTTCCGGAAGAAAAAGCGACCGCTGCCGCGCTGCTGCGCCGGGCCGCAGCGGCCGCGCGGCTCGTCGCCAACCATGCGGCGGTCGAGGTCCATCTCGCGGCCGCGCTGCGGCTGACCGAAAAAAACCATGCAGAGTACGACGGTACGTACGCGGAGTGGCACGCGGCCCTGTGCGGGCTGGGCCGGTACGACGAGGCCGACCGGGTGTTCGCCGACCTGGCCGCCGGCGACCACGACCCGGTGTGGCTGACCGGGCCGGTCACCGAGCAGATCGGCACCCTGACCACCCGTCGGATGCTGCCCGAGGCCCTGTCGCTGGGCCTGGACCAGCTGCGCCGCCTCGGCGTCGAGGTGCCCGGCCCGGACGCGATCGGCCCGCGGGTCGGCGCCGGACTGGCCGCGTTCTACCGCTGGCTGGCCACCGCCGGCGACCGCCCGGACGTCCCGGAGTTGACCGCTCCGGATCAGCTCGCGATCGCGCAGCTGCTCAACCGGCTGTCCCCGGCCGCGTTCTTCGCCGACCACCAGGTGCTGGCCTGGCTGGTCGCCGAGGCCGCGCAGATGTGGGCCGGGCACGGCGTGTGCGCGCCGCTGGTCGGCTCGCTCAGCAACATCGGCATCCTCACCATCGCCGGCGGCGGCGAGCGCCGGGACGCCTACCGGGCGCTCCAGGCGATCATCCGGATCGGCGAGGCGCACGGCTACGAGCCGGAGGTGTCGCAGGCCAAGTCGCTGCACGCGCTCGCCGGGGTGCCGTGGTTCGAACCGCTGGAGAACGGGGTGCGACTGGCACACCAGGCCCGGGACGGGCTGCTGCGCGGCGGCGACCTGCGCAGCGCGTTCTACACGTTCTACGCGTCGGTGCCGCAGGTGCTGGGCAGCGCGCCGAACCTGGCCGCCTTCGCCAAGGAGGCGCAGGCCGCCGAGGCGTTCGCGGCCCGGATCGGCGCGGAGTACGAGGCGTCGATGTTCGTCGTCGGCGGGCGCCTGGTCCGGGCGCTGCGCGGCGAGACCGGCACGGACGGCTCGCTCGGCGAGTTCCCCGGGCTGACCGGCAACGACGCGGCCAGCGCGTTCTTCGCCGCGGCGCAGGCGCTGTCCGCCGGGATCTTCGGCGACGACGAGACCATGGCCCGGCACAGTGCCCGGGCGATCCGGCTGCTGCACACCATCCCGGGCGTCTACCTGCACGCACCGGCGCACGTGATGGCCGCGCTCGGCGCCGCGATCCGGGCCGGGCTCACCACCGGCGCGGACCGCGACGAGGCGCTCGCCGACCTGGACCGCAGCCGGGACTTCCTGGCCGCCCGGGCCGCCGACCAGCCGGGCAACTTCCGGCACCTGCACCGGTTCGTGGAGGCCACCCGGGCCGCCACGCACGGCGACTTCATCGCCGCGGCCCGCGCGTACGACTCCGCGATGTCGGACGCCGCGACCGCCGGACGGTCCTGGCACGCGCCGCTGATCACCGAACGGGCCGCGCTGTTCTACCTCGAGCAGGGCTTCGAGCACGTCGGCGCCCGGCTGCTCGCCGAGGCGTTGCAGGGTTACACCCGGTGGGGCGCGACCGGCAAGGTGCACCAGCTGAAGCGGTCGTACCCGTCGCTCGGCTCGGCGCTCGGCACCACCGCCGGGCCGCGCACCACCACGCTCAACGGCGCGCACAGCATCAACCTGTCCACCGAGGTGATCGACCTGATGGCGGTGCTCGAGGCGGCCCGGGTGCTCAGCTCGGAGACCGACCTGAACCGGCTGCGGCGCAAGGTGCAGGACGTGCTCAAGGCGATGACCGGGGCGACCACCGTGCACGTGGTGCTCTGGGACACCGCCGCCGGCGGCTGGATGCTGCCGGAACCGCGGCTGCCGGTCGCCGACGCGGCCCGGCAGGGCCTGCTGCCGCTGACCGCGGTCCGGTACGCCGAACGCACCCGGGAACCGCTGCTCGTCGACGACGTGTCGCTGGACGGGCGGGTCGGGCGCGACCCGTACTTCGCCGGGCTCGAGCACTGCTCGCTGCTGGTGGTGCCGGTGCTCAGCCAGGGCCAGCCGCGGGCCATGCTGCTGCTGGAGAACCGGCTGACCCGGCGGGCGTTCTCGGCCGGCCGGCTCGACGCGGTCCAGCTGATCGCCGGTCAGCTCACCGTCTCACTGGAGAACGCCCAGGTGTACGCGTCGCTGGAACGCAAGGTCGCGGAACGTACCGAGGAGCTGAACGAGGCGAACCGCCGCCTCGAGGTGCTCACCGTGACCGACCCGCTGACCGGGCTGCCGAACCGGCGCAAGCTGAACACGTTCCTCGACGCGGAGTGGCTGCGCTCGGTGCGGTCCAACGAGCCGATCGGTGTCGCGATGGTCGACATCGACAGCTTCAAGAAGTACAACGACCACTACGGCCACCAGGGCGGTGACAACACCCTGCGGCTGGTCGCCGAGGCACTGCGCGACAGCGTCCGGGTCACCGACCTGGTCGCCCGGTACGGCGGTGAGGAGTTCTGCATCGTGATGCCGGGCGCCAACACCGAGAACGCCCTGGTCGTCGCGGAACGCGCGTGCAAGGCGGTGGCCCGGATGCGCGAGCCGCACGCGCTCGCCGACACCGGGATCGTCACCGTCAGCGTCGGCGTCACCTCGGCGAACCCGGCCACCGCGGCCGGACCGGACCAGCTCACCAAGCTGGCCGACGAGGCGCTCTACGAGGCGAAGCGCGCCGGCCGCAACCGGGTCGTGGGTGGCTGATGCGGGTGCGGCCGGGCGCCCGGCGGATCATGGTCGGCGCGCTGGTGGCGATGCTCGCGCTGCTGTCCGGCTCGGCCGTGCTGGAGAGCCGCCGGCACGGCGCCATCGTCGAGGACATCATCCGGGCCGGCAATCAGGTCGCCGCGTACGAGCGGGCGGCGTACCTGTCGGCCCGGGAGATGGCGCTGATCGAGGCGACCGCGAACGACCCGCAGGGCCTGGAACGCCAGCAGCTGCTCACCGTCGACGAGCAGGCCCACCAGGCCACGATGGTCATCTCGAGGATGGACTGGGAGACCGAGGCGCGGGCGGAGGCCGCCAACCTCGCCCAGCGGCAGGTCAACCTGCGCGGTTCCATCCTCTGGTACCTCGCCCTGCTCGATCGCCGCGAGCACGCCAAGGCCCTGGCGGCCCTCGAGACCGACATCGTGCCCAGTTACCGCCGCAACATGGCGCGCCTGCAGGAGCTGCGAGATCAACACCAGGCACGGTACGAACGACGCGTCACGACGGCCCAGTACGAGTCGGACCGGCTGCTCTGGGCCAGCCTGATCAGTTTCGGGCTCACGCTGGTGATGCTCGCGCTGTTCGGCTGGACCGTCCGCGCCCACCGCCGCCGGGTCGAGACGATGGCCGCCACCGACACGCTCACCGGCCTGCCGAACCGGGCCGCGTTCACCCTGCACACCCAGAAGGCGATCGCCGCCGTGGCGGTCCGCGACGCGCCCGGGCTGACCGTGCTGACCGTCAACATCGACGGGTTCCGGCACGTCAACGACCAGCTCGGCCCGAACATCGGCGACCGGTTGCTGGCCGAGGCCGGGTGGCGGATGTCCGCCGCGGTCCGGGAGACCGACCTGGTCGCCCGGATCGGTGGCGACGAGTTCGCCATCCTGCTGCGCGACACCGACCCGGGCCGCGCCGCGATCGTCGCCGAACGGCTCCGGGAGGGGTTCGACCAGCCGTTCCACCTCGACGACATCACCGTCGACCTGGAGATCAGCATCGGCGCCGCGACCGCGGCGCCGGACGACGACGTCAGCACCCTGCTCGGGCACGCCGACACCGCGATGCACGAGGCGAAACAGCAGCACGACGGGTTCCGGCACTTCAGCCCGCACACCGGGCAGGACAGCACCGCCCGGCTGAGCCTGCTCGGCGACCTGCGCCGCGGCCTCGACGACGCCGGCCAGTTCACCCTGCACTACCAGGCCAAGATCCGGTTGACCGACGGCTCGGTCACCGGGGTGGAGGCCCTGGCCCGCTGGCACCACCCGGTGAAGGGGCCGGTGTCACCCGGGCAGTTCGTCCCGGTGCTGGAGACCACCAGCCTGATCCACCGCTTCACCGAGCGGGTGCTGACCATCGCCCTGCGCCAGGCCCGGATCTGGCTGGACGCTGGCCACCGGGTCCCGGTCGCGGTGAACGTCTCCACCCGCAGCCTGCTCGACGAGACCTTTCCCGGGCGGCTGGCCGCGCTCCTGGACTCCAGTGGCGTACCCGGTGACATGCTCTGCGTCGAGATCACCGAGTACACCGTGATGTCCGACCCGGCCACCACGATCGCGGCGCTGCACCAGATCCGCGCCCTCGGCGTGAAGACCTCGATCGACGACTTCGGCACCGGGTACTCGTCCCTGGCGTACCTGAAACTCCTCCCGGTCGACGAGCTGAAGATCGACCGCTCCTTCGTCGCCGACATGGTCACCGACCCGAGCAGCCGCGCCCTGGTCGCCTCCGCCGTCGACCTGGCCCACAACCTTGGCCTGACGGTCGTGGCCGAGGGCGTGGAGGACGCACCGACCGCGGAAGCCTTGAGCCAGCTCGACTGCGACACGGCCCAGGGCTCCTTCTTCGCCCGCCCGGTCCCCGCCGACGAGGTCTCCCTGACCCGCCGCCCCCTCCCCCTGACCACCAGCTGACCCCCACTGCCCGCCGCCCGGCTGCGGCCACCGCCCTGCCACTGCGCTGCCCAGCCACCGCTGCGCCGCCACCTCGCGGCCCGGCCACCGCTACCCAGCCACCGCTGCGCAGCCCCCTCGCGGCCCGGGTGCCGCTGCGCCGCGCTACCGCCTGGTCACCGCGCGGCCGCCCGGCTGGCCGCTTTCCCTCGCTGCCGTTGCCCCGCCGCGCGGCTGTCCCGCCGCGCGACCGCGCCGCCTCGCCACCCACCCTCCCTTTCCCGATCTTGGTAAGTCGCGCCCTTATGTCCAACTCGCCAAGATCGCGCCGAGAGCGGCGGGTGGGACGGGGGTAGCCTCGCGGGGGGATGTGGATGATGTTGCTGGTTCCGGGGGACGTGGTGCGGCCGCGCCGGCCCGACGAGCATTTCGCCGACGAGGTGGCCGCGGCCCGCGAGTCCGGCATCGAGGTCGCGGTCATCGACCACGACGCCCTGTCCCGCGGCGGTCCGGGCGACGAGGCGGTGTCCCGGGTCCCGCCCGGAGCCGACGCCGTCTACCGCGGCTGGATGCTGCAGGCCGACCGGTACACCGCCCTCGCGGACGCCCTGTCCCGCCGCGATGTGACCCTGCGTACCAATGCGGACCAGTACCGGCAGGCGCACGAACTGCCCGGCTGGTACCGGGCCGCCGAGGCGCACACCCCGGAGTCGGTCTGGACCACCGGCGACACCCGTGCGGACTTCACCACGGCCTGCGCCACTCTCGGCCGGGGACCGGCGGTCCTGCGCGACTACTCCAAGTCGATGAAGCACCACTGGCACGAGGCCGCCTACATCCCGGACGTGGCCGACCCGGACGCCGCCTGGCGGGTGGCGAGCCGCTTCCGCGAACTGCGCGACGACGAGTTCACCGGCGGCTTCGTCCTGCGCCGCTTCGAACACTTCACCGGCCCCGAGGTCCGCACCTGGTGGACCCACGGCACCTGCCGCCTGATCACCGCCCACCCGGACACCCCCGACGACCTCCCACCCCCGGACCTCGACCTCACCCCGCTGGAACCCCTGATGCGAACGCTGGCCCTCCCGTTCACCACCGCCGACCTGATC